>NZ_KV805818.1:0-27748 GCF_001811625.1 Globicatella sp. HMSC072A10
AACGAAAATTATTTAATTTTCTACTTCTTGCCAACTTTCTCAACAAGCATTAGCGATTTTTGGAGTCTAAAATAATGGTTACTGGGCCTTCATTGATTAAAGCCACATCCATCATTGCCCCAAATTCACCGGTAGCTACTTCTACATCGTAACTTCTCAATTCTTCATTAAATTGTTCATATAGCGCTGTTGCTAAATCAGGCTTAGCTGCTTCGGTAAAGCTAGGACGATTGCCTTTCTTGGTTTGCGCATAGAGGGTGAACTGACTAATTGATAAAATAGAGCCTCCCACATCTTTTAAAGACAAGTTCATTTTTTCATTCTCGTCTTCAAAAATACGCATCTGCACAATTTTTTTAGCACAGTATTGAATATCCTCAAACGTATCCGTGTGAGTAAATCCTACTAACAGCATTAATCCATGTTGCGTTTCCCCCAACAAGGTATTATTAACTGTTACTGAACTTTCTTTTACTTTTTGAATAATAACTCTCATTTAATTCATCCTAATTATGTATTTGCGACCCGCTCGACTTCATGAACATCGGGTATATTGCGCAATTTATTCATTAAATCATTCAATTGAATGGTATTAGAAATGGCTACTTTAATGGTGACTGTCGCCGTACTATCCGCATCGACGCGTCCATTAACATTTTTCAGATTTTTTACGGTGTGATTAACCACATGCAAAACATCATTAATCAATCCTGAACGGTCAAAACCAATGACTTTAATTTCAGTCTCATAATCTGAAGTTAAATCTGCTTTATTTTCCCATTCAACATCAATCGTCCGTTTCATTAAATCTGGTTCATGCACTAAGTTTGGACAATCTTTGCGATGAATTGAAACACCACGTCCGCGAGTAATATAACCAACAATATCGTCTCCTGGTACAGGATTACAACAACGACTTAAGCGCACCATTAAGTTTTCGACACCATTGACCACCACACCACTTTCATGAACGGTACGTGGCATTTTATTATCTGGTGCTTCTTTTTTAATGGTTTGAATCGGTTGTTTTTTTACTTCTGTTGTTTCTTCCATCGGTTTTAAACCTAAGAAGTTAATGATGGTTTGTGGAGATAATTCTCCTAATCCTACCGCTGCATATAAATCTTCTAAGCTATTAAAGTTAAACCGTTCTAATAACTCTTTATCACGGTTTTTCTTATTCAATTGTTTTACTGAAAATCCAACCGGTTTAAATTCACGTTCTAACATCTGTTGACCTAATTCACTATTTCGATCACGATCTAATAGTTTAAAAAATCGTTTAATACGATTGCGGGCCTTACTCGTATGAGTTAATTTTAACCAGTCACGACTTGGACCATTTGAATTGGGATTGGTTAATATTTCGATAATATCGCCATTTTTTAAAGTATAATTTAAGGGGACAATGTTACCATTAATTTTAGCACCGATAATTTTATTTCCTACCTCAGTATGGATACGATAGGCAAAATCAATCGGCCCTGATCCTGCAGGCAATTCAAAAACATCACCTTTTGGAGAGAAAATATAGACTTGGTCTTTAAATAAATCTTCTTTAACAAAATCCATAAATTCACTAGCATCTCTTGCTTCATCTTGCAATTCAACAATTTCACGGAACCATTTCATTTGGCGTTCAATATTATTTTCAGACTCTACTTTATCTGTTTTGCCCTCTTTATAAGCCCAGTGGGCAGCGACCCCATATTCTGCTACTTCATGCATCTGATGTGTTCGAATCTGAATTTCGACCGGTTTACCATATGGGCCAATGACAGTTGTATGAATCGATTGATACATATTCGCTTTTGGCATCGCAATGTAATCTTTGAAACGACCTGGCATTGGTTTCCATTTAGTATGAATAATTCCCAGTACTGCATAACAGTCTTTAATAGTATCCACCAATACTCTTACTGCTAGTAAATCATAAATATGGTCAAAATCTTTATTCTGGTCGACCATTTTACGGTAAATTGAATAAATATGTTTAGGTCGTCCATATACATCAGCCTTAATGTCCATTTCAGCTACGGCTTCGTTAATTTCGACGATGGCTTCTTGAATATATTTTTCACGTTCATCACGTTTAGCATCCATCAATCGCACAATTCGATAATACTCAGCTGGATTAATGTAACGTAGCGCAATATCTTCCAATTCCCATTTTATCGCATTCATCCCGATACGATCAGCTAAGGGTGCATAAATCTCAATCGCTTCTTGTGATTTTTCCACTTGCTTTTCTGGTTTTTGAAATTTTAATGTCCGCATATTATGTAAACGGTCAGCTAATTTAACCATCACGATACGCATATCTTTGGCCATCGCCAATAACATTTTACGATGGTTTTCTGCTAGCGCCTCTTCTTTACTTTGAAATTTGACTTTACCTAATTTGGTAACACCGTCGACTAAAAACGCAACAGTACTCCCAAATTCAGACTCAATATCTTCTAATGTGTATTCAGTATCTTCAACGACATCGTGTAAAAAGCCCGTTACTACTGTTGCAGGATCTGCTTTTAATTGAGCTAAGATGCCAGCTACTTGAATAGGATGTATGATATAAGCTTCTCCTGATAATCGTACTTGATTACGATGGGCATGGGTGGCATATTCAAGAGCTTTTTTTATAAACTGTACATTTTTGTCATTCATATATTCTTTACATATATCGATTACTTCTTGTGCAGTCAAATCTTGAGTACGAGCCATTTTTTTCACCTAATTTCTGTTAAAATATGTACCACTAATTATACGATAAATTTGTATATTCTACAATGTTAACTGATTAAAAAAGCCTTAGACTATCATGTTTTACTGTTTAGGAGTAACCAATTATCCTCTTTGTAAAAACATTCAGTCTAAGCTTTATTCATTAATTCTTTAAATTAACGGTATCTAATTATTTGCCAATAATTGCAATACCTTTTGATGCACCAATACGTGTTGCGCCTGCTTCAATCATTGCTAAAGCTTCTTCTGTATTAGAAACACCACCACTTGCTTTAACTCCCATATCAGGCCCAACTGTTTCGCGCATTAAGCGAATATCTTCGACAGTTGCACCACCTGTTGAGAAACCAGTTGATGTTTTCACAAAATCAGCCTTCGCTTTTTTCGCTTGTTGGCAAGCTTTCACTTTTTCTTCATCTGTTAGTAGACATGTTTCAATAATGACTTTAACAACCACCTCTGATGGTACAGCATCTACAACCGCTTTAATATCTTGATAGACTAAGTCCCAATCACCAGCTTTAGCTGCACCAATATTAATTACCATATCCACTTCATGAGCACCATTTTTAACGGCTTCAGCTGCTTCATAGGCTTTTAATGACGTTGTATTCGCCCCTAATGGAAAACCAACAACCGTACAAACTTTAACATCACTATCACTTAATAAAGACGCCGCATAAGGTACCCAAGTTGGATTAATACAAACAGACATAAAGTCATGCTCTACTGCTTCTTGACATAGGACTTCAATCATTTTCTTCGTTGCTTCCGGTTTTAAAATGGTATGGTCAATGTATTTTGCTAAATTTTGATTCATGATCTTCCTCCAAAATTATAATTCTAATTGATAACTTAATGCACTTAAAAAGTATACAGGTGCCGTTTCAGCTCTTAAAATCCGCGGACCTAAGCTACAACAGATAAATCCAGCTTCCTCTAATTGGCTAACTTCCTCTGGCGTCAGTCCTCCTTCAGATCCAAAGACCATTAATAGACGATCACTTGCTTTTAAATGAAATAAAGTTTCTTTTAACTGAGCATGATGACCGCTTTTGGCAGTTTCTTCATAAGCGATTAACTTAATTGTATAATCATCTGCCAAATTAATCAATTGCTTTAAAGAAGATAGTTCGTTAATGATCGGTATTTGTACTCGATGACTTTGTTCAGCCGCTTCTTGAGCAATTTTTTGTAAGCGCATCATTCGCTTCGTTACTTTTTCTCCAGGCCATTTCATGACATCGCGTTTCAAAGCGAGTGGATAAAACTGAGTCATACCACACTCTGTTGCTTTTTGAACAATCCATTCTAATTTATCATTTTTCGATAAACCACAGGCAATCGTAACCTCACTTAAAGGAAATTCCGATCGATGTTCAATTTCTCTCTCAATTATCGCAGTCGCAACAGAACCCTGTTTCGCTTCTAAAGAAGCTAAATATACTTGTTGCTTTGTATCAACGAGTAAAACATGCTCTCCCGGTTTACCACGCATTACATCATAAATATGATGCCTAATATCAGCGTCTAAAATGACCTGTTGACCAATTGTTAAACTCTCTGCTATAAAATAACGTTGCATCTATTCTTGCTCCTGCTTTTTTAAAATTAATGAAACCCACTCACCCATTACTGTCTTTTGATACAATTTCCATCCTCGTCTTCGTAACTCTTTTTCAAGATCCTGGCTTTTTGATATTAGGATCCCGCCTAAAATTAACCAACCCTTTTCTTTTAATAAACGTTCGGCATCGTCTAACATCTCAATAATAATATGCGGCAAAATATTAGCAATGATAATATCAGCTTTAGTATCTACCCCTACTAAAAGATTATTAACTGCAAACTGAATGCCTTCTTTATCTGGTTGATAATTTAAGTTTTCATTAGCACTTGCGACTGCTTGTGGATCTAAATCATATCCATAAACTGTTTGCGCACCTAATGCTTTCGCAATAAAGGTTAAGATGCCAGAGCCTGTACCAACGTCTAAAATCGTTTCCCCACCACGCATCACGATTTCTAATGCTTGAGCACCTAATTGAGTTGTTGGATGATTACCGGTCCCAAAGGCCACGCCAGGATCTAAATAGACAATTTGTTCTTTAGGTTGAGCTTGATAATCTTCTTGCCAAACAGGAACAATTGTTAAATAACGACTGATTGGTTGTGGGTGATAGTGTTGCATCCAGTTCTTTTGCCAATTCTCATTTAACTGTTTATTTTGTGTCAATTTAAACGGTATTTGGTTGAATAATTTTTTAACCGAAAATTCTAATTCAGAAAGTTCCATCGGTTCGTTAAAATAAGCAATGATTTCGGTATCGCGATCCAATACTTTTAACATCTCTTCATCGAAAATTTCCCCGAATAGATTTTCATCATTTTCTAGGTAACCTTGTGCATAATTTACTTCTACACCAATAGAACCTAATTCAAAAAACAAATTGGACACTAATTCAATTAATTCGCTTTCCTTATTAGTCGTTTCTAATATTACTTTATACCAATTTTTTTCCTCCATATAGACCTCTTTCTAATCAACTATCGGTAAAAATAATGCTTGTTGATTATATTGATTTGTTTGCACGAGGCGTTCTTTAATGATTTGATAGTCCTGTTCATGCCAAGAGATTCCAAAATGTTCGATAGAATCATCATGGATAAAATCATACCATTCAGCCTGTGCTTGACTTGTTTTCTGCTTTAAATATTTAAAGATAGCTGTCACTTCTCCTGTAGGAATACCTTTTGTCTTATCAACTACAAAACGTTGAATCACATTTGGTGTATAGAAATGAGCAGCTTGAGGGTCAACAAATAAAACTTTGCATTCGTACAGAACTGTCTCATCTGCTTGGTCTAAATTTAATTGAATATCAGTATTATTATTTTCAAATTCAAATTGTAAAACTAGTTCAATACAATGCCAATCTTCTTGCCAACTTAACTGCCACTCACAATGAAAATATAATTCTTCTAATAAATAATGTTGATAGGTTAATAAATTATGTTGTTGCATCGGTTCACCTTCTTTCTTCTATTATGCTTTATTAAAACTTTAAATTCAATAAAAAGCTAGCTTTAAGAATTATTTTAATTACTTTTCTTATTCTTTACTAGATATTTTCGACAATGAATGGCATAATATAGATTATATGGCATTTTTTTACCGCCATAATTTTAAAAAAATTCTCATTTTTAACTCAAATGATTCTTAATGTTGTATAATAAAATTGGATTGAATATTAAGAGGTGATATACTTGGCAGAAAAAAATTTAACAGCAAAAGATATTTTACAAAAAGAATTTACCCGTGCAATGAGAGGGTATAATACAGCTGAAGTGGACGAATACTTAGATAGTATTATCCGCGACTATGATTCATATCAAAAAGAAGTCACTCAATTAAAAATTGAGAATGAACGTTTAATTGGTAAAGTTGATGATTTAACAAAACAATTAGCCTTAAACAAAAAGACTTCCCCAACTACACCAGGTAGTGGCGTGACCAATTTTGATATTTTAAAACGTCTTTCTAATTTAGAAAAGCATGTTTTTGGCTCAAAAATAAATAATGTTGATAATACCATTGACTATTCACAAGTAAACAAATAAAATGAGAAAGTTAACTAAGCAAATTTTAGGTAATCGCGGCTAATAATTAGTTGAGGAAAGTCCATGCTCGCACACGCTGAGACGCGTGTAGTGTTCGTGCTTAGCGAAACCATAAGCTAAGGCAATTTAATTGACGGCAGTAAAACACACTAAGGTCTACGGACTATGTGTTAGTATACTTGAAAGTGCCACAGTGACGAGTTTCATTGGAAACGATGAAAGTGGAACGTTGGTAAACCCCTCGAGCGAGCAACCCAAACTTTGGTAGGGGCGCTTCTTCTATACGTAAATGAACGGAAGAAGAAGACACGAAAGTGTAGATAGATGGTTACCCGTCGATTTATCTGCCTAGGATAAATCGAGTGACAGAACATGGCTTATAAAAATTTGCTTTATAGGATTTGAGGGTGGGACGTTGTCCTGCCCTTTTTGTAAATTGTCGACAAAACAAAGGAGAACACATGAAAAATTACCATTTACTAGCAACGGCTGCTGCTGGAATCGAATCGCTGGTCAATCAGGAATTAAAAAAACATGGTTACCAGACTCAAACTGAAAATGGACGCGTACGCTTTGATGGCAATGCACGCGATATTGCTTTCACCAATCTTTGGTTAAGAACGGCTGATCGCATTAAAATTATTTTTGGTGAATTTAAAGCCACAACATTCGAACAACTCTTTGATCAAACCTATGCTTTACCATGGGAAGACATCTTACCACTAGATGCAGAATTTCCAGTCAGTGGTAAATCACAAAAATCAAAATTACATTCTGTTCCTAATTGTCAACGTATTGTTAAAAAGGCGATTGCCAAACGTTTAATGGAATACTATCATCGTCGCACTCCCCTTGCTGAAACGGGAGCAAAATATCCTATTGAGGTAGCCATTAATAAAGATCATGTGATGATAACACTTGATACGAGTGGCTCTAGTTTATTTAAACGAGGCTACCGAATTGATAAAGGCGGCGCCCCATTAAAAGAGAATATGGCTGCTGCACTAATCATGCTCACTACTTGGCATCCTGACCGTCCTTTATATGATCCTACTTGCGGTTCTGGTACGATTTTAATTGAAGCAGCGTTAATGGGACACAATATTGCACCAGGCTTTAACCGTTCATTTGCAGCTGAAGAATGGACTTTATTAAATCCTGAAGTATGGGAAGATGTACGCAATGAAGCAGAAAGTTTAGCCGACTACGATCGCCAATTAGATTTATTAGGCACTGACATTGACCATCGTATGATTGAAATCGCCAAACAAAATGCGCTTGAAGCTGGTGTGGCGGACAGTATTCAATTTAAACAAATGCAATTGACTGATTACGTGCCCGATAAAGAATTTGGCATTTTAATCGCAAATCCACCCTATGGAGACCGTTTGTTAGATGAAGAGAAGGTTCATGAACTTTATCGTCAAATGGGAAATATTTACCGTCAAATGCCAACTTGGAGTAAATATATTTTAACAAGCGATGAAAACTTTGAAACCTATTATGGTGAAAAAGCAACGAAAAAACGTAAATTATATAATGGTGCCTTAAAAGTTGATTATTATCAGTTTTGGAGTACGGTAAAATAAGCTTTTAAAAACAAATCCATTTAGTACCCAACCCGGTATAATTAATTCGCCGGTTCTGATGGAACTAAATGGATTTTTTAATTAATCTAAATAAAACAATAACATAATTTCTTGTTGGTTGCGTAACAATAACTGATAAGTAAATTGATTAATGTTACTCGGTGCCGACTCTTCTAGCCCCATTGAATAGAGTAAAAAATCAATCCATTGATGACTCGTTAAAGCCAAATCATCATAAAATGGAAATAATCCGAAATATTGTAAACGAAACTGTTCCTTGATAGTTTCTTCTAAATGAGGATTTTCCTTATTACAGTAATGCTCTATTTTTTTTAAACCTTCTTGATAAAATCTTTGTTGGTGGTAAGCGACTAATTCATTAATCGATACGTTTTTCGAATCACTAAACCAATACCAATTAAATGAAGCATCAATCTGATGAAAAATACAATAATGCACAATATCAGCTTTTAAATAATTAAAGACCGATGGATGCTCTAAAATAGTTTGATAGAGAGGTTGGACTAATGAAAAATCTAATAAATAAAGTTCTTTTAACTGCGTTAATAGATGATATTGCCCTTTAGCTAATGTAGCTGTTAACCACTGATTAACAGTCCCCTCACTGACTAATTCTTCTACGGTTAATTTAAGTAGATTTAAGTTTTGATAGCGTTCAATTTTTTCATTGATTTGATTTAAATCAAAATTCTGTTGATTCAATTGTTGTTTTAGCTGAGTAAATTTTAATAAACGTTTGTCAACTGGTATCATTAAATCCATGGACTCCACGTACAGCTTTACAAGGGCTTCATCTTTAAAGATATCGTCTGTCTGTGGATAGTATTGTTCCCAAACAGCCATCAAGTTTTCTAGTTTATTAAAAATAAGACAAGCATGAACTAATTCTAAAAACACTTCTTGCTCAAAAGAGAGAGCTAATGATTTTTGAAAAAAGTCATATCCCTTATCAAAGTCGCCTTTCTCCATAGATTGAACACCTTTACGATAGAAATTTTCATGATTATTTGGTAAATTGATAATATCAGACATATGATTTCCTTTCAGAAAGTTGGTATATAATGGTCAAAATCTATACAGATGCTGCTTTTGATCCTAATAAAAAAATGGCGGCAATTGTGACACTTTATCATCAAAGCAATGAACGTTTTCAATTTAGTGAGTTTGTACCACAAATTGAAGACAATCATCAAGCCGAATTTAAAGCTATGATATTATGCCTTGAAAAACTGATACAACAACAGCTACTGGACCAATTGTGCCAAATTTATAGTGATAGTAAAATCGTCATCAGTTCCATTGAAAAAGAGTATGTAAAAGATGAACGTTATCAACCCTATCTTAACAAAATCCTCTCTTTAAAGAAAAACTTCTCTTTAATTTTTTTCAATTGGATTCCTGAAAAACAAAATTTAGCCGCTGATCAGCTGGCTAAATCTGTCTTACATAAGCATATTAAAGCAATAAAAAAATAATAATAATAGACTGCCTTTCAATATCTTATGGGCGTAAAGTTTCTCTCTTAACTAAATGCGCATCGAAATAATTGGCAGTTTTTTTCAACTTTTTGCCGTCAATTCTCTTCATTAATAATTCAACACATGCTTGGCCCATTTGCTCAACCTCTTGCTTCATCGTGGTCATTTTAGGTGAAGCGATGCGGTCAAGGAAAACACCATCAAAACCAGTGACACCATAATCTTCAGGAATATTCCCTTTTTTCAAAATAGCACGTTGTACTCCGACGGCAATACGATCTGTAGCACAAATAAAACAGGTATTCTTAGGATATTCTATATCATCAACCATTGCTTCTGCTGCTGTTGAAGAATTTTTTACTTTATAAATTTCATGACCTTTTTCTGGTCGAGTAGCCATCGCTGCTTCAAACCCTTTTTCACGATTAACTGCAAATAATTCCGGTACATCGATGCCTACATATATATAATGGTCATATTCTTTTTCTAATGCATAGAGGGTCATATTTTCAACGCCATGTTCATTATCAGAATCGACAAAAGGTAAGTTTATATCATTTTCACCAAAAACTATCAAGGGCTCCTTGATTTCTTTTACCCATTCGTAATCTTCACGAGTCATACCTGAAATAATAAAACCGTCACAGCGTCCTAAATCATAAGTATTTTCAGTCACTAATTGTAATGCATAATGATATTGATCCAAACCTTTCGCAATACCATTAATTAAATGCATGAAATAAGGCTCTGTACTATCCATTTCTTCTAAAATCAAGACTTTTACTACCATTGTTCTATTTTGCGCTAGGGCGCGTGCTACTGTGTTAGGCTTATACCCTAATTCTTTCATAACATTATGAACTAATTCTTTTAGTTCGTCTGTTACTAAGTCAGGGTGATTAATCACTCGTGATACAGTCATTTTAGAAACATTTGCTTTTTTAGCCACATCTTTTAAAGTTACGATGAGAATCCCCTCCTTTTTCTATTAAATTATACCTCAATTTTTAAAAATTGTCATTTTCCCTTCATTATTTTGAAACAGCATTTTTTTCATATGAAAATACAACTAGTTTTCAATGAAAATATAATCTCATCAGCTAAGAAAATTAATTGATGTTACATTGAATGACCCAGTCATAAATTGATTAATACAGTCTAGTTATCACATACTACTTATTACTAGAGATTTGTTAGTACCATGATGACTCTTAAAGAATCGCTACATACCTACATAACCACACTAAATGGCAAGTGGTAGAGAAAATCAATCATATGATCCCCTTACCAAATAGATCCAATAAAAAACCGCCGAATTTATCTATTACTATAGATATTCAGCGGTTAATATGTTGTTAAGATTAATAAAGACTCTGTTAGGCTTGATAACGGTATTGACGTTTATGATCTGTGATACCTGCAAAATAAAAACCAGCTTCATCAGCTGTTATTGGCGCTGATTGACCATCATTAATTAACTGCTTTTCTAAAAAGATGGTTTCGTATTGTTCGACAGTTAAAGCATCTCGTCGATCTAAATGTTGTTCAATCGCTTCTACATCAACAGATTGACGATAATTGGGTTGTAACTGACCAATTAACAATTCAGAAACGGCTCCTGAACCGTAACTAAATAAGCCAATTGTTTCACCAGCTGATAATGTATAATCTTTAGCTAATAATGAGATTAGACTTAAGAAGAGCGAACCTGTATAAATGTTTCCTACTCGTCTATTTAAAACACGTGAAGCATCATAATGAGAACGCCATTTATCTATTATGGGATATGATCCTTTGGCTTCTTCGTAAGCATTTAATGCCTTTAATCCCATTTTAGTAAACGGTAAATGGAAGGTCATCGCTTCGATATCCTCTAATAATGAAGGATTCATCGTCTCAACATGCTCTAATACTTTAACAAATTCATCTTGATATAGTTTGGTTGAAAAATGACCATCAACCATTGCAAATTCAGAATCATTGGGACGCCAGAAATCAAATTGGTGATTGGTATGCATAAAGCTTTCTTGACGAATTGTTAATATTTTTGGTTCGGCGCTAACTAACATGGCGATAGCACCTGCTCCTTGCGTTGGTTCTCCACTGGTATCTAATCCGTAACGTGAGACATCGGTCGCAATTACTAACACTTTTCTATCAGGTCTTAAACGTACATAATCACAAGCTAGTTGCAAGGCAGCAGTTGCACCATAGCATGCTTGTTTAATTTCAAATGCTTTTGCAAAAGGGTTTATTTCTAATAAGCCATGTACAAAAGTCGCAATTGATTTCGAATGGTCTACACCAGATTCGGTACCGACAATCACCTGATCAATTAAAGTTTTATCTTCATCAGTAATAATTTGGTTGGCTGCATTAGCAGCTAAAGCAACGACATCGCTAGCTAAGGTTGGAACTGCCATTTGTTCTTGACCAATTCCAATGGTCCATTTATTAGGATCTACACCACGATAGGTTGCTAATTCTTTCATATCGATATAATACTTAGGCACATATAGGCCTAATTTATCAATTCCTACCTCTAGTTCTTTCACAATATCCTCCTAATCTATGATGCACTTCTTCAAGTCACTATAGTATATTAACATATTATTTTAAAAATTTGTTATCTTTTGAAAAAAATTATCGGTTTTGGCGCATTTTTGCAAGTAATTCAGTAGCCACCGAAATGCTAATAGCCTTTTCTTGTCTTTTTAAAAGTTCAATTAAACGTGGAGCCTCTGCTTCATTAGCGCCTACTTGAATCGCTAACTGGCGCGCATGTAAACTCATGTGACCTTTTTGAATACCTTCTGAAACCAAAGCTCTTAACGCAGCAAAATTTTGCGCTAAACCGACTGCAGCGATAATTTCACTTAACTGTTGTGCATCAGGATTACCTAACAAAGCCAATGATTGTTTTGCCTGTGGATGTACCGATAAGGTTCCACCCACTGTGGCGACCGCTAATGGTAGTTCAATTTTACCCACTAGATAATCTTCTTCAATCTTCCAATCAGTTAATGATTGATAGTGTCCGGTATGACTCGCATAAGCATGTACGCCGGCACTGACAGCTCGCCAATCATTACCGGTCGCCATTAAAACGGCATCAATCCCATTCATTATTCCTTTATTATGAGTGGTGGCACGATAGATATCTAAATGGGCATATTCACTAGCCGCCACTAAATTTTGCGCTAATAGCTGGCTGTCTGCTTGGTTATTAGCTAAAGTGTGAATAGGAATTTTAACCTTAGCCGTTACGACTGATTCGGGTTGATAATTCGATAAGATACGCATCAAAGCAACGCCATTGACTAACTGTTCTACTTCCTCACTAAGTGCTTCTAATACATGATTAATCGCATTAGCCCCCATGGCATCACAAGGATTAAAGCCAAGGTAAACGGTAAAATACGATCCGAAATTTTTAGTCCAAATTCGAGTAGGACCACCACCGCGCTTTACCATATTGCTGGAAAATGATTTAGCTAAATCCAGTAAATAGTGTTTATTTTTTTCAATCACAGCAGTCGCTTGTTCAAGGTCTATGACTTCTTTCACAATAATCTGCCCAATTAGTTCACGTGGCTGACTTGTAGTGATAATATTCCCAACCCTTTTAGCACCATTACTAGCAGCAGCAATCACGGAAGGTTCTTCTATCACCATAGGAATATGATAAAGTTGTCCATTAATTTGAAAATTTGGCGCAATTCCCATTGGTAAGGAATAATTTTGAAAATAGTTTTCAATCATCGCATCTGCCGTTGTTTCCGATAATTGCGTATCTGATTCAATAAAAACATCAGGAAAATTTTCCTTTAACACTTTTCTTCTTTGCTCAGGTGATAAACGATAAAACCCTTTAATCTCAGTCATCGATACAACCTCTTTTCTTTCGTAATAATTGGCATCATTCTATATCGAAACTCGTTGAACTTATCTTATTCGATGTATACTATCATTTTGATTCACTATCGATACCATAGAAAAATAGGCAAGGCAATGATAAAAAATGTTGCCCTGCCTCAAGTAAAATCTCATTATATTATTTTATGATTGTGTTACATTATTCACTTATTGCTTCTGTTGTACTTTCTTCTAAAATAGTATCTGCGTCATCAAGGTTATCCATTTCTGTCGTCTCATCATCCGCTTCTTCTGATACTAATTCGTCAACTACTTCTAAATCTTCGTTTATATATTTCACCAATTTTGGTTCCCATACAAAATTCCCGACATACATCAACTCTGTCTCTTCACCTGTTTCATCTTCTACAATAATATCCGCTTCTTCGCCCGTCATAAACTCTTCGACTTGTTCCACTTCAGTTGATTCTTCAACCGTTGTAGTTGCGTCCTGATTGTCTATTGAATCATCGGGAGATACCTGAATATAAATTTGTATATCTTGATTTTGCCAATTTTGTTGATACGTATATTTATCTAAAGCAAAAGTTTTAATGATGGTTGTTTTTTCACCTGGTTCTAAATGCTCGCCATATAATTCATTAATTAAGATATAATCACTTTGAATAGTATCGCCGTTAATGACTAAATTAACTAAACTATCGGTAGGTAATAAAGTATGTTCCGATTGATTGTCAATTTCAATTTGTAATGAAACAATCACTTGACCATTAGGGAAGTATTGAAATGATTCTTCATAATTTTCATTTGGGGTAAAATCCGAAATTTCAATACGTTTTAAAGTAAAATTAACTTCACCATCCGTGTCTTTTTCTTCAAGAATCTCATCCGCTAATATCTCTTTACGTCCCCACCATTCAGCAGAAATACGATCTTGAATTTGCTTATTTTTATCAACTAATTCTTGTTCAATCGTGTCCGTGAGAGGTAAATATAAAGGTAAGACATAGCCTAAATCGGTTGAACTAAGGCCTACAATACTATCAGCATCAAGTCTGGGTGGTACAACTGTTAAATTAAAAGCGTTTTGCTCTTTAATATGTTCAAAATCCTCTTTTGTTAAACTATAAAC
Source organism: Globicatella sp. HMSC072A10 (assembly GCF_001811625.1). Taxonomy (NCBI): domain Bacteria; kingdom Bacillati; phylum Bacillota; class Bacilli; order Lactobacillales; family Aerococcaceae; genus Globicatella; species Globicatella sp. HMSC072A10. The sequence continues at coordinate 14,460 of NZ_KV805818.1, forward strand.
TAAATAACCTTCGACAGTGGAGGCTGGCGAGATAGCACCATGATCATCACTTAATAAAATTTCATATAAATTCCCTGATTGCAAAGGATACAATCCTGCGGTCGCCAAACGAGCAACAGGTGCATTCGGATAGCTTAATTTTAGTTCATCAATTGGGAAATAGAAAGTTTCAGCCGTTTTGTTAGTAATAGCGACATTAACGATAACAATCGCTCCTTCATCACTATCTGTTGATTTTATACCCAATATTTGATCATCCGACTTCGCTTCATAAACCACCATTTGATTAACTGAAATATCGAAATTATCTTGTGATTGCGTAATAGTTTGCGAAGTACGATAAATTTCTTCCCCTATTTCTAAATTATCAATGTCTTTTACCGCTTCTTCTACTTGAACAAATTCAGGAACTAATCGAATATCGACTAATTTTTCTGAAACTTCAGTTGTTTCTTCACTTTCAACTACTGTACTTTCTTCAGCTTTTTGTTCAATAAATTGATTATATTTTTGATTAACTGAGTCACAACCGCTCAGTATCATGCCTACTATAGGTAATAGTAAGAGTTTATTTTGCTTAATTCTCATCCGTTTTCTCTGTACTTTCATTAATATTTTTGCTTTCCATCATTGAGTCAATCACAGGTGTACCCCCCATTGAATAGTCAATGATTGGTTCTTGATAAGAAGGATTATTTTCACGGTACCATGAATATATTTCTGAAACTATTACTTTTAGGACAGCAAAAGTTGGAATACCAATCACCACACCTACCACTCCAAATAACTTACCACTGGCTAATAACACCATTAGTATCGTTACAGGATGAATCTGCATACTATTGCCTAATACTTGAGGTGAAATAAATCGACCTTCAATCGTTTGTTCGACCACCATCACAATAATTACTTTAACCAACATGATAGGTGATGTTATTAAACCAACAATTAATGCCGGAATAATAGCAATAAACGACCCTAAATAAGGAATGATATTTAATAAACCCGCAAGCACTGCTAACGTTGTACCGTATTCAAGACCAATAATCGCATACCCTATCCCAAATATTATTCCCACACAAATTGCCACAATAATTTGTCCACGAATATATTGAGATACTTGATAATTACCTTGATATAACATTCGACTGACTACTTGACGATATTTTGTCGGAATATAATATAGAAGCTTTTTGGGGATTTTATCGGACTCTACTAATAAATAATAAGTAAAAATTGGGATAATTAATAGCCCTGTAAAGGTGGTAGTTATCGTTCCAACAAAACTTCCCAATCCACCAAAGGTGGAAGAAACAATACTATCGAGTCGTTGGCTAAAGCCTTCAGTGGAGAAACCATCGAATACCTTCTGTAAATCAATGCCTAATTCAGGTAATACATCATTAAAAGAAAATGGTAAATCTTTAAACATTTTCATTAAAGTTTCGTAATAATTAGGAACATTTTCAATGAAGGTATTGACTTGGTCGCGCACAATCGGAACAATGGAACCAATACTTAAACTGATTGCTAAAATTAAGAAAATAAAAATTCCAAATACTGATATCGATTTTTTTACCCCACGATTATGTAATTGATTGACTATCGGGTAAAACAAATAGTATAAAACCGCACTCGAAACAATTGGAAAACCAAATATTTCGAATAAAGTTAAAACTGGAGTAAATATATAAGCTAATTTGGTCATTAAGAAAATAATAATTAAAACTAATAAAATAATCATTAAAGTCGTAACCATTTTACTGTTTAAAAAATTATGCCAAAATAAAGGATGACGTGCATCTGTTGATTTTTTATGACGTTGATCCATCAAAATCCTCCTTTTCTAAAGCGATACGTTTATTTTACCATATTTTAACTAAAAAGAGATACTACCAAAGACCTAAAGGCTATTTATTAATAAATTTTAATAATATTTTGAATTTTTTTAATCAGATGTTATACTATAAATAATCAAATACTGCTTTTAGGAGGAACATACGTGCAAAAAACTTACTTTTTAGGCGGATACACAAAAAGAGTTAATAAAGGAATATCCTCAGTCACATTTGATCCAAGCAAGACTAAATTTGGACCAGTCATCCCTGTTTCTGCTCTCAATAATCCAACTTGGTTAACCCTTAATGAAAATAAAGATACCTTATTTGCTATTAATAAAGCTGATAAAGGTGGTCTGACAGTACTGAAAAAAGATGCGAATGGTATTTTCATTACGCAATCAGAATGCTTTGCAACTGAGATTCCTGGGTGTCACATTTCATATCATGAAGCAACACGTACTGTTTATGTTTCGAATTATCACCAAGGGTCCATCGATATTTACCGTTATAGCGAAACAGGAGAACTATCTTTCATTGAGCAAGTCACTCATTCTGGCTCAAGCGTTCATAAAAATCAGCAATCACCCCATGTTCATATGACTCATTTTAGTAAAGATCAATCCCAATTATATGTTTGTGATTTAGGAACGGATGAAGTGTATGTCTATGATATACAAAATGATGGTTTACTAGCAGAATTTTCAGTAACGAAATTCCCTGCCGGCACAGGACCTCGTCATATCACACTTCACCCAACCTTAGACGTGGCTTATGTCATTGGTGAACTTGGTAACACGACTTCAGTGGTACGAATTAATGAAGACAAGACCTTAACTGTCATTAACACTTTACCAAATGTTGATGCATCCGAAGTAGAGACCTCAGCTGGTGCGGCTATTCGTATTACTCAAGATGGTCAATTCTTATATTGCTCAACTCGTTTTTCAAATTTAATTACAGTATTTAAAGTAGATTCTGTTGGAATGTTAAGTGAAATCCAAAGAATATCAACATATGGAGAAATTCCTCGTGATTTTATCTTAGATGAAACTGAAAAGTTTTTACTTATTCCTCATCAAGACACTGATTTGATTACTGTATTAAATCGTGATACAAAATCTGGTTTATTGAAAAAAGCTAAAGTAACGGCTTTAGCACCAGAATGTGTCAATATTATCCTAGCGTAATTATTATTTCTAGTACATTCAATTCGAATCAGTTGGGAATAGGAAAGACAACATATAATTGCAAAAGGTTTGGCAAAACTTTCGTTCTGCCAAACCTTTTTATTATTATATATCTTTTAAAGTGCCATATTTTTCTTCAATGGCCATTCGCACATTAGGTGGTACCATATCACTAATATCACCTTTAAAATAAGCAACTTCCTTAATCATACTTGAACTTAAATAACGATATTCTTCGTTGGCATACATTAACACTGTTTCCAGAGATTCAAATTGTTTACGATTAATAATCGCAATATTGCTTTCATATTCAAAATCCAGAGCATTGCGCACGCCTCTTAATAAAGCCACTGCATTTTTATTACGATAATAGGTTGCCACTAAGCCATCAGAATAAAGTTCTACCGAAACATTTTCAATTCCCTTAACAGCTTCTTCAATTAAGGTAACACGTTCATTCGGTTTAAAAAGTCCTTTTTTAGTTGTATTAACTGCAACGAGGACAATTAATTCATCGAATAATTTGCTACCACGTTCAATTAAATCCAAATGACCTAAGGTCAAAGGATCAAAACTACCTGGAAAAATTCCGATTTTTTTCATTTTATTCTACTTCATCCTCCCATTCATATAAATGAATTACTGTTAATCCATAATGCTTCTCACGATATTTAGACCATTGATCAATGGTTTCAGGTAAAGTTGTTTCATTATCCGTTTCACACATAATGATCGTATCTTGATTGATCAATCCGAGTTGGGCTAACCATTTAATATCCTCAACAATTTTCTCTCGTTTATAAGGCGGATCAATTAATACTAAATCAAAAATAACTGTTGGATGTGCCGTTTGATATTTTTTCAAACTCGCATAATTATCACCTGCTAATAAGGTAAAACGCTCGGTTTCTTTAGTAATTTCAATATTATGTTTGATGGTAGCTATTGCTGCTCGATGTTTCTCACAAATTACTGCATGATCCATTCCTCGTGAAACAGCTTCAATTGCTAGTCCACCCGTGCCACCATATAAATCTAATACAATGCCAGAGTGGCAACGACTTCCTAATAAATTAAAGATACTTTCTTTTATTTTGTCCGTTGTCGGACGCGTATTTTGTCCTGGGACTGCTTTTAATGGGCGACTGCCATATTTTCCTGCTACGACTCTCATTGGCTCTCTTCCTTATTTAACAGTGAATCGCGTAATGATTTTAAAAATGAATCATAATTAACATCACCGGTTACGATATCTTTCTCTTCTTCAACTACCGTTTTCTCTTGAAGCATATCTTTATCTTTACGATTCGGTATTGCATCCTTCCAAGTCATATCAATATCATCACGGTAAGAAACTTCTACTTTTTGAACAAAATGTAATTTATTTAATTTTTCGATTATCTCATCCTGTTCATCACGATTTACATATAAGATAACATAACGTAATCGATTGCTAATAAAATGAACATGTCCAAATTTTCGAATATTTTTAACTTGTTTCAAGGTATAGAGCCAAACGACTAATGCTTGACGCTCAATTAATTCAAATTCCATTCTCATCACTCCAGTCTACTAATGAATCATCATCCATCTCATTCTCAAAACTTGTTAGTTGTTTTCTCTCCATTGGTTCTACTGAATAAATTTCATTAGCTGGTATTGTATTTGTACGATTATTATTAAATGTCGAAGGAGAATGATCTTCATTTTGTTCATGAATGAACATCGCCTCTACTACTCCGATTGCAATCAAACTGACCATGATACTGGTCCCACCATAGCTAATAAACGGTAAGGTCACACCTGTTAATGGCAATAGACTTAGTGCACCACCAATATTAACAATCGACTGCACCAAAAACATAATTGCAATCCCCATTGTTAAATGGCGACGATAGCTATTTTTAAAAGTGGTAGCTATTTTAAGGATATAAATCATTAAAAAGAAGAAAATGATTAAAAAGATACTAATGCCTATAAGTCCTAACTCTTCTCCCATAATTGAAAATATAAAGTCTGTATGAGCAGCTGGTAAATGATTTCTTTTGACCAGACCGTTTCCTAGTCCTTTACCAAATAACCCACCATTACTAAAAGCGGTCAGGGATTGAATGATCTGATAACCTGAACCTAATTCATCGATAAAAGGATTAGTAAAAATACCAATACGTGCTTTTCCATAATTTCCGGATGCAATTAAATCTGGTCCATAAATATTCGACACCAAACGCAACATCAGATAGCCTAACATCAGGATACCATAAATTATCGCGATCCCTTTTTTGGAAAACCAACTGTGACCAAAAATCAATATTAATATTAAGCCAATAATTAATATCGTTCCATAATCAGGCATTTTTAGTAACGCGAATAAAGTCATTGACAATATAATAAAACTTATTAAATGGAGTGGCTCTTTTTTAATATCTTCGATTATGTCTTTCAACGTTTCAGATGGTTGTTTTACTAAACTTGGAATCTTTAACACTGTATTGGTAATCAAATCTAGATTGCTAAAACTTGCATACCACGCGAATAATGCGATTAACGCTAGTTTTGATAATTCGGAAGGTTGGAATGAAAAACCGCCTATTGATAACCAGTTAGCTGCACCACCACGTTCTTCCTCAAATAATGCAGTATATAACATTATTAACATGAACGAACCTGAAATGGTCAAGATTAATGGCAATGAGCGATACCATTTACTAGGGATTAAAGGCATCAAAAACAATCCCAATGAACCAATTATGACCGCTCTAAACTGACTAAAGACTAGACTAACTGCTTCATTGGTGCCATTACTATTTGTCTGATACATAGAGGCACTAAAGACAAAAATCATTCCAATAATCACTAAGATATACGTCATTAACAATAATACATGATTTAAGGATAAAAAATAATGGCGTATGGCCGAATATCCCTTTTTAAGCCATTGTAAACCTTTTTTATCCTTGAAAGATGGCTTGAATTTTATTTGATTTAATTTCATGAATGGCCTCCTCTCAGTTTCATTATTATAGCATAAATTAAAGTTTTAATGGTACTTTTACAAAATTTTCTTCGTGATAATAGCAAATCAATTTATTTTAAATAATAGACAGATTTTATTTGTACGCTGAATTTGCATAACAATTGAACAGTTGAGGGAGTAGGCCAGAAGTTAAAAATCAAATAATTCTTGTTTCGTCTCATCATCCCCGCAAAGTTGGGAGTGGTCTAGAAATAGAAAATCAAATGATTTTCGCTTCGTCTGTTCACCCTCACAAAGTTGGGAGTGGTCCAGAAGCAGAAAATCAAATGATTTTCGCTTCGTCTGTTCACCCCCGCACAGTTGGAAGTAGACCAGAGGTAGAAAATCGAATGATTTTCGCTTCGTCGGCCTACCCCCGCACAGTTGAGTAGGCCTCAAACAAGTCTTTAAGACGCAGGTTGAGACCACTCAACCACTGCGATTGAGGCCACACACCCTCTGCACTATTAATTAGCGCGCAATACTTGACTGAATTTACAATGTTATGTCTTACCTCTTTAAGACGCAGTTCAAGGCCACTCAACCACTAGGATATAAAATAAACAGATGAAACAAACGAATTATTTAAAGTTTCTAGCACCCCCTTATTGCCCCTTATCATTATTTTCAAAGTCAAAATATGGAAATTACTTGATAAAAATAGTGAAGCACTATACACTATTATAGTGTCATATTTTTTAGATACACAAATGGAGGAATGAAATGCAAACAAATGAAATAGCAAAAACAGAAAGTTGGTTCTTACGATTTATTAAAGGAATGTTTATTGGTTCAGGATTTATCGTTCCAGGAATCAGTGGCGGAGCTTTAGCTGCTATCTTTGGTATGTATGAACGTATTATTCGTTTTTTATCTAATATAACCAAAGACTTTAAAGAAAATGTCCTCTACTTTATTCCGGTAGGATTCGGAGCTTTGGCTGGTATTGTCTTCTTCTCTTTTGGAGTAAGTTGGGTTTTAGAAAATTATGAAACAATTGTTCGATGGTTCTTTGTCGGATGTATTGTAGGTACTGCTCCTTCATTATGGGCAGAGGCTGGTAAAAAAGGTCGCCAACAAAAAGACATCATCGTGATGGTAATTGCATTTATTTTTGGTTTTATTTTATTAGTCTTTGGCCAACAATTATTCCAAGGTCAAGTTGCAGCTAATTTTATTAGTTGGTTTATCTCTGGTGCCTTAATTGCACTTGGAATTTTAATCCCTGGTCTTAGTCCTTCTAATTTTATTATGTATATGGGGCTTTATCAAAAAATGTCAGATGGTTTTAAAACCTTAGACCTTAGTGTTATTATTCCGATTGCTTTAGGTGGTTTAGCAACCATTGTCTTATTATCCAAATTAATTGCTAGTATTTTTGATCGTAATTACTCTGGCTTCTTCCACTTTATCGTAGGAGTTGTCATTGCATCTACTTTAGTCATTATACCAACAGATTATACTGGTTTTGGTTTTATCCAATATTTTGCATGCCTATTATCATTATTAGGCGGTACCCTATTAGGTTGGTGGATGTCTCAATTAGAAGAAAAATATAAATAAAAAATCGGTCCAAAATAAAAATGAATGAGTCGTTTTTATTTTGACGTTTCAAATGAAGTAAATAACTCTGAATAGATGGCTTTTGGGGTACCTTAATCGCCAAGCCACATTAAAAATAAATAGACTGAACAGAAATTTATTATGAACAGCCTTCTATCTATCTGATAGAGAGCTATCCATCATTTCTGTTCAGTCTTTTTGTATATCCAAATATATATAATTTCGCTAGATTATAGAGTTGAGTTTATCCAAAGATAATGTTGGTCCATTAAATTAATGTATGATAACCGTTGATTACTAAAATAAGTAATATCGAATGGCGTTATTTATTTTTATTGCTTCAGAGTATAGACCATTGAGTCAAAATTCCTTAAGCCTTAGGTTGTTGATTAATGCCATTCAGCTAAATCTGTCAATAATAAGGATTACTTGCAATGAATTGGACTCATCATTTTGGTAAAGTCGCTTTAATTAAAATAAATACTAGGCTGACCCTACTTAATAACATGAATCCATTTTTGTGACCTAAACCGCATGATACCGACAATTGATTTTACTACTTCATCCATTAAGACCATTGACATCACCCACAAGATTGGTAATTGTAAAAATTTGGCTCCAATAAAAGCCAAAGGGACCCCTACCAACCAGACCGCAAAAGTCTCCATAAACATTGAAAACCTTGTATCACCGCCACCTCTAAGGATGCCCACGACAATAATGGAATTAAAGGCTTTTAATACATAGAATAAACCAATCACAATGAGTAATTGACTTGAAATCTGTCGAACCGTTGGACTTAATGATGGAAATGCCATTAATAAAATATCCCGTCCTAAAACAATCGAGGTTCCGATGATAATTCCAATTATAATGACAATTTTAATGAAACGACGCCCTAAATCGTAGGCTTCTTCTGTTTCGCCGCGTCCCACAGAACTTCCAATCATAATCGTACAACTATTAGCCAATCCCCTTACTAATACAAATAAGATGTTTTGGATAGAGGCAACAATTTGAACCGCCGCAGTCGATTCTGTCCCTGTCATTGCATAAGCAATATTATAAAGCACTTGCCCTAATGACCAAAAAGTTTCATTTAAAATAACCGGACTCACAATTTCAATATATTGCTGTATAAACGCTTGATCAAAATTAAAAAATTGTTTAAATGAAGCATTAATCGGCCCTTTATAACGGAAGGTATACCATAGAATCATAATAAATTCTACTAAACGTGCAATAACCGTTCCTAATGCAGCCCCTACCACACCTAAACGTGGGAAGAAGCCAATCCCGAAAATTAATAAATAATTAAAAATAGCATTCGTAAAAAATCCGACAATCGAAGCGTATAGTGGTGGATTGGGTGCTCCGGTACTTCTTAATGAGGTACCAAAAGCAAAACTAACGCTCGTCATAATATACGATAAACTAACCACTTGTAAATAGCGACTACCACTAGCAATGACTTCTGAATCACTAGTTAGTAGGCCCATTATAAAGTTTGGGAACAATAAAGCAATCATTGTAAACAATAAACCAAAACCGGTACACAATGCAATTGCAAAGCCTGTAACACGTTGAACATTGGCTGTATCTTTTCTTCCCCAGTATTGTGATACTAACACCGATGACCCTGTATTAATTCCAAAACATATCAAAATATAAAAGAAAAATACTTGGTTAGCCAACCCCACACCTGCTAGCGTAATATCTCCTAATGAAGAAATCATAAGCGTGTCTAGCATATTTAAAGAAGAAGTTATTAAATTTTGAATCGCAACTGGTATCGCAATTGCTAACATCGTTTTATAAAAATGATTTTTTTGTTCCATTCACCAAACCTCTTATTCAATTATTTTTCTTAAAATTTGATCACTCACCTGATCCATTAATAAACTCGGATTATATACATTAAAGTTATCAAAATTAAGTGTTATCGTTGCTCCTACTTCTGCTGTATTGGCATCGGCACTCCATAAAATAACCCCCATCAATTGATACGTTTCTTTATGAATAAGATAATCAATTCCATAAACTTTGTTATCTTGATTAAACATTTCCTTATCCAATTCAGTTAACGTTGATGAAAATTGTTCATAATCTTGTTCAAAAAACTCTCTCAAAGTAATAAAAGTTGATTCTTCTGTCGCTTCCAATTGATCTAACAGCTCATACTGTTGGTCTAATCGTTGAACAAATTGTGCATAGCGATTAGTTTGCTTAAGCTCTTGAATTTCAACATTTCCCTCTGTTTCTTGATACTGTCGATTTGCTTTCCAAAAACTTACATTAATCAATGATTGTTCTTTCAATTCACCTTCGATTAAGCTATAGGGTTCACCATTTAGATAATTCCCCATTGTCAAAGTCGTTTGGGTTTGATCATCTCGATAAGTTTCCAGATAATTAATCACTTGATAAGGATTAGCTTCTGCAATCAATTGTTGTTGATCTTTTTGTGTGGTGTCTAAGCTAACTGTTTGATTGGTATCAATTTGCCATTCATCAAACTCAGCTTTCGAATTAATATTAGATTCGATTTTAACCTTATATTGAGTATTTAAATCATTTATTACCATATTCATTACAATATAAGTAATATCACCATTTTCTGTATCGACACGATATTGTGCATCCATTTCAATCTGGGCATTTTTAGATAGCATCATCGGTAAACTAAATAACTGAGGTGCAATTGTTAAGAGTTGTTCATCCTCAATCGTACGCTTAACCAACACGTTGTTTTCTGATTCGTCAAGTTGCCATTCATCGCTTCCTTCAAATAAATACTTCATTAAAGAAATATAAAGAATGGTCGATTTAGTATCTCCTGACAAATTTTGCCACGAATTTGAATTAAAACGATAATAATAGTCTTCTCCACTGTAATATATTTGCTCTTCAAGCTCGTGAGAGTTTTGCTCGATTTGGTTAGTCACCAAATAACCTTTAAGTTGACCTTCTTCATAACGTTCCTCTGTTTTTTCATTGACTTTATATAATTGATCGTCAATCGTAGTGGAAACAACCAAATTCATGCCTACTTTATCAAGGGCTTCAAAACGTTTAGCTATTAATTGTTGCAATTGTTGCTTCTTGGTAGTACTTTGTTGGTGGTCTTCCATTACATTGACTTTGCTATCGTCAACGGACTCAGAAATATTACTAGTCGTTTCATTGGGATTAACTGGGCTTAAATCAACACATCCACTTAGCAATAATACACTTAAAGTCACAAGACAATTTCTTTTAAAGTTCATTAAACTCTCCCCCTATCTCTTTTGTATTATAGCTAATTATTTCCCTACTAACAACCTTTGAAAAAGAAGATTATCAACCTATAACAAACTGAAATATCTGCAACAAGCAGCCTTACAAATGCTTGTTTACGCCTCTTGTAACGAATATTTTACATGAAAAAAATCGTCTAACATTTTAAAATGCTAGACGAAGATTAATTCAATCATATAGTCTTAGACTAAGCTAAGCGATCTGCAACAACTTCCCAGTTTACTACGTCCCAAAATGCTTTAATATAATCTGGACGACGGTTTTGGTAGTTTAAGTAGTATGCATGTTCCCAAACATCTAAACCTAATAAAGGTAATAAGCCTTCTGTTAATGGGTTATCTTGATTTGGAGTAGAAACTACTTCTAATTTACCATTATTAGAAACTAACCAAGCCCAACCTGAACCAAAACGTGAAGCGGCAGCAGCAGCAAATTTTTCTTTAAATTCGTCTACAGAGCCAAATGCTTCAACAAGTTTTGCTTCCAAATCTGCTGGAATCTCTTTTGCTTGAGAAGGCGCTACTAATTCTTCCCAGAATAATGTATGATTATAGTGACCCCCACCATTGTTGCGGACAGCGGTTTGAATATCTTCTGGCAATTCTGCCCAACCTTTAACTAATTCTTCAATTGATTTATCAGCATACTCTGTACCTTCAATTGCTTTATTTAAGTTGGTAACATAAGTGTTATGATGTTTTGTATAATGGATTTCCATTGTTTGAGCATCGATAACGGGTTCTAAAGCAGCATATTCATAATTTAATTTTGGTAATTCAAAAGTCATAAAAGAGTCCTCCTTAGTATTTTAACTTAAGTTTAACATCTTTAAAGATAATAAAAAAGTTATTTGCTTATATTAAGATTTTATACCATTCATTTTCTTTAATAACTGACGAATTTCAGTAATATCGTACTCACTTAACTTATCAAAATTAGCAGTTAGTTGCTCCGCGTGAGCTGGGAATAGCTCATCCATTAATTTTCGTCCACTTTCCGTAATCTCTACATTAATCACTCGACGATCTTCTGGTGCAAATTCACGTTTAACTAATCCTTTATCACATAATTTATCAACGATATAAGTCGTACTACTATTAGCAATTAAAATGCCCTCTTTAATTTGTTGAGTCGTTCGTTTTCCTTTATGGTATAAGATTTCTAAGACCGCAAATTCATTCAAATTTAAACCAAAATTCCCTACGTATTTACGGGTTTTAGATTCTATTTCATTAATGCTGCGTTTTAAAGCAATATAAGTTTTTAAAGATTCTGCTTTTCGTGACATACTTTGTCTCCTCTCTTAGTGTCATAAACCCTCCCATATTTATGCATCATGTCATTATTTAACACGCTTAAATATCTTACCATATTTTTTCTGAAGATAAAACAAAAAAGTACGATTTAGCATTTAAATGCCAAATCGCTATCTTTTAGCCTATAAAATCAATAATATCCTTAAAATTAACAATGGTCTTATCTTCACAGATATCTTTCATTGTCGTGTCTGAATAGTCCCAGTTAATCTTAACAACGGCGCTATTAGTCAATAATTTAATAATTGTCCCACGCATCAAATTATCCCTAAATTCAAAAGTAATGACTTCGTTCAACTCAGGTCTAATAGATTTTTTAACCTTTTCAATCATTTCTTGTGCTTCATCAAAATCTACTTTGAGAATAGCGGCAATTCGTGATTTACTTGTCCCTCGACGTAACTCTTTTTCAATTATGTTCTTGGTTTTTAAGTTAAGTTTTTTTGTCATATCGTACCCTCTTCCTAATTGACAAGAACGCCTACAACTGAATCTATTATACCACATTTAAAAGAAAAACGCATTCAATTTGCTCTTTGTATATGTATAAAAGTTAACTAAACAATACCGAATTGTCTCACTTAAGATTCCCCACTTTTTCGTGGGGAAATTTTGTCTTTAAATTGATAAGAAGGGCCTGTTATATTAATGAGATAAGAATGATGTAAAATACGATCAATAATCGCCTTTGTTAACATCTCATCTTGTCCCATAATGGTATGCCATTTATCGAAGGTTAAGTTACTCGTAAATATCGTGGATAGTTTTGTATATCGCATATCGATTATATTGAAAGAATAATTTCGCTTCGTCTGTCCACCCCCGCACAGTTGAGTAGACCAGAAGTAGAAAATGAATAATTTTCCTTCGTCTGTCCACCCCCGCACAGTTGAGTAGGCCTCAAACAAGTCTTTAAGACGCAGGTTGAGACCACTCAACCACTGCGCAAGATGCAGTTTGAGGCCACTCAACCACTGCGCTTTTAATGAATAAGCACTGATTTTACTGAATTTTTCAAATTTATGCCCAACCTCATTAAGATGCAGTTTGAGGCCACTCAACCACTGCG
>NZ_KV805818.1:27848-37499 GCF_001811625.1 Globicatella sp. HMSC072A10
TCAACCACTGCGCTTTTAATTAACGAACAATAGCTTAATTGATTTTATCAGCTCTATCCCTACCTCGCAAGACGCAGTTTGATACCACTTAACCACTGCGCTATAAAGTAAAGCGTTGGCTTCATAAGAATTATTATAGTTTTTGCAAACCTTTTTTTCCGTCATAGCCCGATGATCAATTATTCGCAATTTATTCTATTTTCATCAAAATAACTTAGGTTAGACGATAACAGCTATTATTAATTAATCAACAACTGGTTGTAATACCTTAATCGCTTGTGGTAGACATTTAATTGATAATGGCACTGCCGGGCCTTTATCTCCATCAATATTACAATAAACTTCATGGTCATCATCTTTATCAGTATAGCGAATCTTAAATTGTTCACTTTCTAAGACAAGTAAATGCTCTGAATCTTGTAGTTTTAATCCGCCATCTACGGCTGCTTTAACTAAATCTTGCGGGGCACTTCCTTTAGCTGCCAATAGGTGAATTTTTCCATCATCAATTGTCGCCTCTGGTACAAGTTGTTCAAAACCACCCACACTATTGGTTAAAGCACAAACCACTAAATTAGTCTCAATAGGATATTCATTTTCTCCATCATAAATTGTTAACTTCAATGCGTCTGACTCAAAAAATGAACTCACAGCATCTTTAACATATGCAAAGAATCCTAAAGTATTTTTGTCATCAGAATCAGTTTCCATCACTGAAGTTGCAATTGAACCAACTGCTAAAGTGTTAACAAAGTAAACATCATTGACCTTAGCCATATCAAGTGGCTGTGGATGAACATTGCGAAATTGTTCAATCGCTCTTTCAGGATTCAAATCATACCCTATTGCCCGACCTAAATCATTGACCGTTCCAAGAGGAATAAAACCAAAATTAGGTTGCTGAAGATTTTTCAAAACACCTTGTGCTGTTTCATTAACAGTACCATCTCCACCTAAACAAAGGACACTATCCCCTTCAAATTGTGCGGCCCATTCCGTCGCATCTCCCACTTTTTCAGTTACTCTTACAGTTACTTCTGCTTGATACTCTTCTAGTAAAACTTGTGTTAATTTTCCTGCATACTCCACTGCTTTATTTTTACCTGATCCTGGATTTGCAATCACTAAGACTTTTTTCAACATAAAATCACACCTCTTAACAATACTCACAATTCTCTTAAGTCAATTATTACATAAATCGTTACAACTAGGTTAAATTTATGCTTATAAATTATCTAAATTGGAGAAATATGTTAAAATATTATATAATAGAAAGGCTATCCATAGCAAAAAATTTGTAGCATGCAACTACAAGGAGGAATTATTAATTATGTCAAAAGATTACCGTGTATTACTCTTCTATAAATACCAAACCATAGAAGACCCAGAAGCTTTTTGTGAAGAACATTTAGCTTTTGCAAAAAGTATCGGCCTTAAAGGGCGTGTATTAGTCGGAACTGAAGGGGTTAATGGGACTGTTTCAGGAACAATTGAACAAACTGAAAAATATAAAGAGTATGTCCATTCATTACCTGGTTTTGAAGACTTATGGTTTAAAGAAGATGAAGCAGATGACTATGCTCACAAGAAAATGTTTGTCAGACCACGTGAAGAAATTGTGGCTTTAAACTTAGAAGATGATATTGATCCACTTACTACTACCGGACAATACTTATCACCAAAAGAATTCCGTGACGCTATCTTAGACGAAGATACCATTGTCTTAGATACTCGTAATGACTATGAATATGACTTAGGTCATTTTAAAGGTGCCATTCGCCCAGATATTCGTAATTTCCGTGAACTACCTCAATGGGTTTTAGATAATAAAGAAAAATTC
The DNA here is from genome assembly GCF_001811625.1 of Globicatella sp. HMSC072A10. NCBI lineage: Bacteria > Bacillati > Bacillota > Bacilli > Lactobacillales > Aerococcaceae > Globicatella > Globicatella sp. HMSC072A10. Next base: position 29,689 of record NZ_KV805818.1, read on the forward strand.
ATGGAAAAACGTGTTGTAGTTTACTGTACGGGTGGTATCCGTTGTGAAAAATTCTCAGGTTGGATGGTTCGTGAAGGTTTCAAGGACGTTGGTCAATTGCATGGCGGTATTGATACATACGGTAAAGATCCAGAAGTACGTGGAGATTTATGGGAAGGTAAAATGTATGTCTTTGACGAGCGTATTGCGGTTCCAATTAACCATGTAAACCCAACAGTTATTGGTAAAGACCATTTTGACGGTACACCATGTGAACGCTATGTCAATTGTGGTAACCCATTCTGTAATGAACAAATCTTATGTTCAGAAGACAATGAGCACAAATATGTGCGTGGTTGTTGTGCTGAATGCCGTCGCCATCCTCGTAATCGATACATTGTGGAAAATAAATTATCAACAGAAGAATGGGAAGCACGTTTAAACGCAATTGGTGAATCATTAAAAGATTCTGCTACTGCGTAAGTTATAATCAAATTAGCCAATTAAGTTTGGATGATAATAGAAGAAAGTAGGTGTGATAGTGAGTAAGTTTGAAGATGAGATTCCTCAAAACAATAAAAAGAACGGCAATTTTTACGATGTTGATTTTGACTATCATGAGCCTCCTAAACCTAAAAAGCCGGAGTTGCCTCATGAATCTAAAGAAGTAGAGTCTAAAAGCCAAAATTCTAGTCAAATTGATCGTTCAATCCGCCGTCTTCAATCACTTTTCACTCAAGCAGTCGATAGTCAGTCGCCTCACCAAAATCCATATAAGAAAAATGATAAGATGGATTTTTATGAACGTGAAAAAAATCGGGATAAGATGGCCAAGATGCCCTTACCTACTCGCGAACAAATTAGAGCTGAAAGAGAGCGTCGTCGCCGTCTACGCATTGAAGAGTTAGAAAATATCGCTGATGCCAGTGAAGTTGAAAGAACTTTCCATAAGCGTTATCGTAAGGAAGATGATTCACTCTATTATAGGTCAAGTGTTAACTCCTCAATTGAAGAAACAGCCGATTCAAAAACAGATAATTTATCTGATATTAATCCAATTCATGATGATGAGTTGATTGAAAAATCGAATGCTACTTCTAATCGTCAATCAAAGTTTACTCATAAAGAAAGCCGTCACGAAGATGCAACTTATCATGACGCCAAGTCTTATAATGAAGCTATGAAAGTCGATGACAGCCATCATCAAATAGCTCCTATTCATCCTCAGGATGAGGAAGGTTTAGGGAATCCACCTATCTTGGATTCCTTAGCTCCTTCAAAAATGTATACGATGGGAAAACAGCAGCGAGACAACCAAGTGCAATTGGATGATAATGTTGATGATGTATCATCTACCGGTGATGCGCGTTCCCTATCAAAATCAGCTCCTAACACAGTTGATTCAACATTAACCGAATCTGACAAAATGGAAAAAACGTATGAAAACAACGAGCTTCACAATCAATTAGATGGTAAAGATGAGCGAAATAACTCATCTGAGCAGAATAGATCGTTAACTCATAATGATGCGTCTGATTCAGAAGCTTCAGCTGCGATATTCGACTATGATTATTCTGACTCAGAAACTGACAATACAGAATCTGAAATTGACAAATCCGATTCTGAAACTGACAATACAGAATCTGAAATTGACAAATCCGATTCTGAAACTGTGAAAGCAAACGCTGAATCCGATAAAGCAAACGCTGAATCTGATTATTCCAACTCAGGAGCTAAAGATCATGCAGATGGACCTACAGTTCCTCTAATAATAGATAATCATACTGAAAACGAAACAGAAAACCAGTCCACAACAAAAAATGAAGCTCATTCTCAACACATTAATAATGACGCTGATAACTTGGAAGGGGTAGTGGTGGCATCTTCAGTGTCGCAAAATAAAACTGAAATAATCAAAGCCAAAAAACATAATAAAAAGAAACGTAAAAGAAAAAAAGAAAATAATATCTATTCACTTTCTAATCTTTCAACCAAAGAAAAAGTAATTTTTGGTTTTAATGTTTTCTTCGATGTTCTAAAACGTTTTGCTATTTATATTTTATTAATTGGATTATTAATGGGGGCATTAGCGGGTGGTATTGGTCTAGGCTACTTTGCCAATTTAGTTTCCAAGACACCCCCTCCTTCTAAGGAAGAAATGGCAGAACAAATTAATCGTGTCGAACAACAAAGTACCCTATATTATGCCAATGGTAATCCTATTGCGAATGTTAGAGCCGATGTCGTTCGAAATGTCACTCAACTAAGTGATATTTCACAATATATCGTAGATGGCTTGGTTGCAACGGAAGATGAATATTTCTATGAACATCCAGGCATTGTGCCAAAAGCAATCTTAAGAGCAACCTTACAAGAGTTGTTATTGTCTGGTTCTGGTACTGGTGGTTCTACCCTAACGCAACAATTAGTTAAACAACAAATGTTGACGAATGATGTTACCTTCTTCCGTAAAGCTAACGAGATATTACTAGCTTTACGTGTTGAAAATTATTTTAGTAAAGATGAAATTCTAACTGCTTATTTAAATATTTCGCCTTTTGGTCGCAATAATAATGGGGAAAACGTCGCAGGTATTCTAAGTGCTTCTGAAGGTATTTTTGGAAAAAATCCAAATGAAGTAAACTTAGCTCAAGCCGCTTTCTTAGTTGGTTTACCACAAGATCCATATAATTACACGCCTTATAATCAATATGGTGAAATTAATGAAGATCAAACCGCAGGAATCGAACGGATGAAAGAAGTACTGTTTAGAATGTACCGTGCACAAAAAATTACCAAAGAGGAATATGAGCAAGCGATACAGTATGACATTACCAAAGACTTTATTCCTACTGAACAAAAGAGTGTCGAAAGACAAACTTACTTATATCAATCCATGATGAATGGTGCAATTGAACAAATTATGCGTTTAAATATTGCCGACCAAGGTTTAACTTGGGATCAAGTTAATGCTGATGTAGATTGGTATAACGAATTTTATTTTGAAGCTCTTGAACAATTAAGAACTGGTGGCTACCATGTCTATACCACTATTAATAAAGATATTTATGATTCATTACAAACACTAGCTACTAAATACAAAGATCAATTAGGTGTGTCATATGATGGTGTCTACACAGATCCTGATTCAGGCGAAGAAACATATTATGTTGAGACTGTTCAAGCTGGCATTGTCGTAATGGAAAATAAAACAGGTAAAGTGCTTGGTTTTGTGGCTGGTACAGATTATGAAAACAATCAAATTGACCATGCCTTTGGTATGAGACGTTCACCCGGTTCAACCATTAAACCTCTGGCAGTATATGGTCCGGCTGTTGAAAATAATTTGATTAATCCATCGACTGTTATTCCGGATACCGCCTTTGAAATTACTTTTGAAGATGGTAGCACTTGGACCCCAACTAACTACGGTGGTGTGGTCAGTGGAGGGTTAATGACTGCTCGTACTGCTTTACTGAAATCAGATAACCTACCAGCCGTTCGTATTTATCAAAAATTAGTTGAAAATAATATTCCAATTTTTGATTATATGAAAAAAATGGGCTTTGATATCAATGATTCATATACTAAAGAAGATACTGAAAACTTAGCCTTCTCCTTGGGTGGAGTCACGACTGGTCCGACCGTTTTCGAACAGACGAGAGCCTTTACGACCTTTGCTAATAATGGACAATATGTTGATGGTTACTTTATTGAACGCATTGAAGATGCTTATGGAAATGTGATTTATCAACATGACGTAGAACCTGTGAAAGTTTTTTCTGAAGATACCAATTATATTTTAGTAGATATGTTGAGAGATACGAATACCGAAGGTACAGGACGTACAGCGGCTGCTCATATGCAAATGGGTGGTGATTGGATCGCCAAATCCGGTATTAGTGAAAACTCACGTGATATTTGGTATTTAGCATCAACCCCTAAAATTACTACTGGTACTTGGTTAGGTTATGACAATCGTTATTATGATTATTATATTGATATTAACGATGGTTATGGACGTGAGTCCGAGCGTATCCAAATTTATTGGGCTAATATTATGAATGAACTTTATGCTCAATATCCTGACATCTTTGGTACCGAAGAAACATTCGTCATGCCAGATAGTGTTGAAGAAACAGAAGTCCTTCAAGAGACAGGTACACTACCAGGGTCTATAACAGTGAATGGTACTAACATTAATGTTACCCAACCACTGGTTAAAGAAATTTTCAAAACTTCTAGACCTGCACCTGAATTAAAATACGACTTTATCTTTAATGGAACTGAGCAAGATGCACAGAATTTCTGGGCTTCTTATATTGCTAAAGTTCAAGAAGCGGCTCGTAAACAACGAGAAGCACAACAAAGAAATAACTCTCAAACAACAACAACAGAATCTAGCGAAACGACAACTGATGGTGAAACACCAAATGAAAGTGGAACGCCAGCTCCTGAAACTCAACCAGAGGTTACAGAACCACCTGCTAGTACAACCGTTGCTCCAGGTTAATTGAGAACAGAAAACTCCGAGAAGAAATCAGTATTAATCGACTGATACTATCTCGGAGTTTTTATTTATCTTTTACAAATGGTCTAAGATCTTTTGAACAGCTTCTTCAATAATCGTAGGTGAAGTTGCTAAATTCAAACGAATATAACCATTATAACCTTCCCCAAACCATTCACCAAAATCAACAGCTAAGCCACATTGATCTTGAATAAACGCCTTACAATCACGTCCCTTTAAAATAGGATTCAAATTGATAAATTGAAGATAGGTTCCTTCTAATGGGTATATGATAATTTCTGGTTCATGCTCTGTCAATTTTTGACGCACTAGTTGGTCATTATATTGAATCACTTGTAGTATAGATTCTAACCATGCTTCACCTGTTTCATAAGCTGCCGCAGTAGCGATAGAACCTATTAAATTGACACCGATGTCGCCCACACGGTTAACGTATTGATCATATTGTGAACGTAATGTTTCATTAGGTATCATAACCATTGAGTGAGTTAAACCTGCAATATTAAAGGTTTTAGATGCAGATGTTACCGCAATGACACCCTCTTGAATATATGGGTGATTGAGGCTCAATAATGCGATTTGTTGGTGGGGTTGATAAACAAAATCTTGATGAATTTCGTCTGCAATTATCACAACTTGGTGTTTTTGACAAATATCTAATAATCTTCTTAATTCTGTTTCCTTCCATACCCGTCCTACTGGATTATGAGGTGAACATAAAATAAAGAGTTTAACTTGATGTTCAATAATTTTGGCTTCAAAAGACTTAAAATCTATTTCAAAATGATGGTCCTTTGTCTCGATTAAGTCCGCTGATACTAATTTCCGACCGGTATGTTCGATAGCATGACTAAAAGGATAATAAACGGGTTGCATAATAATAACAGCCTCTTCTGGTTTGGTAAAAGCATTTACAAAATGATACAAAGCCTTTACTACACCTGGAGTGAAACGAATCCAATCCTTGCTTAATTGTACATTAAAGTGTTCTTGCATCCATTTAAAAAACGGCTCATAGTAGTCATTATCCAAATAAGAATAACCATAAACGCCATGTTCAATACGCTTCGTAATCGCTTGATTGATTCCGTCCGCTACTTTAAAATCCATATCTGCGACCCAAAGTGGAAGCAAATTTTCGGCACCAAAGATTGGTTGGAGACCATCCCATTTTACAGAATGAGTGCCTTTTCTATCAATCGCATACTTTTTAATAAACTCTTGCATTAAATCCCTCTTCTCTATTCCGTTACTAACTTGATTGTATAATTTTTATCATTTGACTGTCAATGGTAATCATTATTTATTAATACTAAGACAGAACATATACTATCAAACAGCTATTATACAATCGGCTAATAACAAAAAAAGAGACTTAACAATAAAGAAAACTTTATTGTTAGTCTCTACGAAACGACAGAATACTAAAGTATCAGTTATCACGGTTCACAACATGATAACATATAGCGCCATCCTGGCTTCATGCTATACTGTCTTTCAGTCTACCAGACTGCTTTCGACTCATCGCATAGTGACACTATACCATATCCCTCCATAGAAAGCAATCACCAGACTGAGGTTATCTAGATGATGCCTTGCCTTTAGATATTTAATCATTATCCTTTGTGTTAACGTCTAATTATATGATAATGGCTATGTAACTTAATGAAGCATAAAAAAGAGCTCTGGCCCCTTATTCGGATAAGCCAAAGCTCAATAATTCAATAATAAATTATTTGTTACGCATTACTTCTAAACGATAGCCATCAGGATCGGTCACGAAGAAGTAAGACGGTTCAGAGCCAGGTAAACCTTTTAACTCTGTTGTTTCATATCCAGATTCTTTACATTTTTCATGAATTGCTTGTAAATCATCTACACCGATAGCTAAGTGACTAAAGCCATTTCCAATTTCATAGCGATCTGAATCATAATTGTAAGTTAACTCTAATTCAAAATCTGAACCAGGTACTACTAAATAAATAATGTCAAAGCCATGTTCTGGGAAACGACGTTCACGACTAACAGTAAAGTCAAATACCTCTGTATAAAATTTAATTGATGCTTCTAAATCATAAACGCGATAGCAAGCGTGTAATAATGTTTGTGCCATGTTTTCACTCCTATTTCATTACTACTTACATCATAGCAAATTATTAATTTAATAACAAAAGTTTTGCTTTACATATCTAATTTTTCGAAAGCAAATGGCACTAATTCTTTTACCGAAGTTGTTAAAATGTCACCATTATTTCGTGTTAAATAAACTGGCGTATCTGGATCACAAAATTCAACCATTACTTGACGACAAATACTACATGGTGGAAGAAAATCTTCTGTATCACCACTGACAGCGATCGCTGCTATTGACTTAGGTCTGTAACCCTTCGTGGCAGCAGTAAATATCGCTGAACGTTCAGCACAGTTCGTAACACCAAATGAGACATTTTCAACGTTCACACCTTCTATAATAGTGCCATCTTTCATTTCCATTGCGCATCCTACGGGAAAATGTGAATAAGGAATATAAGCATTTTTTTGTACTGCTCTTGATAATTTAATTAATTCTTCTTTAGTTGCCATCTTAACACCTCATGTTCCTTTGTAATAATCAATTAATGCCGCTTCATCAAAAATTAAGGTTGCATCTTCCGTTACTAAAACTGGAATACCTACTTGATTCATTTCTTTTTTCTCCAAAAATTCTTCCCGAGTATCTCGTAAACTTAAAAATCTTTTCAAATTCGGCATTGTTTCCGTAATATTAACCGCCTCATATTCGATTTGATAAGGTTCTAATAGTTTAATAAAAGGATCGGTATCAGGACAAACTGAACTAAAAAATAAAATAGGTTTACTCATAAACTTCATCCTCTCAATGGGGGTATTAATCTTATTATAAGCGATTTTATGTAAAATGTCAGTTGAGTTTCATCAATTTTTAAATTTAAATGCCCCATTATTCCTATTAAAGACGATTAATCATAGACAATATAAATAAATCACCTCATTCCATTTGTAATAGATGAAATGAGGTGGAAATAACGAAGCTTAGTTAGCATAACAAGCAAACGATTAATGCTTCACACATAGTTTAACTACTATTTAATAGTTAATTTTTGACCAATTTGTAAGAAATCACTCGTTAAATTATTTAATTGTTTAATTTTAGCAACTGTTGTACCATGGGCTTGTGCTATAGTCCATAATGAATCACCTTTGACAACAGTATATTGTTTAGATGGTTCTTCTGGTGCAGTCGTTCCTGCTAATTTTAATTTTTGGCCAATTTGTAAGAAAT
>NZ_KV805819.1:0-277 GCF_001811625.1 Globicatella sp. HMSC072A10
AAGAGTATAAGAAATATTCATTATTTAAGCAAGCGATTCATGAAAGGGGCATTGTTGATTATTTATTATCAAAAGATTCTACTCTTAGTCTCAGTTACCGTTTGATTCATGAGGTAATGGATGCCATAAAGGAACATTCCTATGATCAATTCATCCATGTATTGGAGGAAAGTAAGAAATATCGCCTCCCTAGAAAAATACGAACGGCATTTAATACTTTATATCATTATCGCCATAATATACAAAATAGCTTGAAATATACGCTATCAAACGGTTG
>NZ_KV805820.1:0-6896 GCF_001811625.1 Globicatella sp. HMSC072A10
TCTATAAATCCACACCAAAAAGTATAGAGCCTGAAAACCCTAGTTGTATTGAAGATGGATAAAGTCTACTTGAAGAGATAGAAGAGAAGTTTTGCCATGAAATCAGCTTTTTTGAAGATTATTTTGAGGCTGGGCATAAACTTGATAAATTTAGTTAAGATTATTGTTCATTAATTAATAGCGCAGTGGTTGAAGTGGCCTCAAATGGCGTCTTAAGGAGGTTAGGCATCAATTTGATAAATTAAATCAAGTTTATTGCTCGGTAATTAATAGCGCAGTGGTTGAGTGGTCTCAACCTACGTCTTTCGACTTGTTTGAGGCCTACTCAACTAAAGACTTGTTTAAGACCTACTCAACTGTGCGGGGGTAGGCCAACGAAGCGAAAATTATTCAATTTTCTACTTCTGGTCAATCCCAACTGACGGGGGTGGGCAGACGACGTGAAAATTATTTAATTTTCTACTTCTTGCCCACTCCCTAGCTTTTGTAGATGGAGGTCGTTAGACTATTGTAGGATGACGAAGTGAAAATAGAAGATAACATTCTACTTCAATAGGATATTATAAATCGTACAAGGACTATTAATACTTTTAAAAACTCGAAAAGTGAGCAAAAGTGAAATTTATACGCCTTTCTATTTCTTGCCCACTCAATTACTGAGTTTTTAATTAGTAATCAGTGACTTGATTGCATACCGAACTCATGAAAAAGCAGTAAATACAACTTTCCAGTCGCGATATTTTTGACAGATGCAACCAAACAAATGATTATTTTGCTTAGCAACCAGAGGTTAAAAACCTTGAGACTTAAACTAAAAATAAAAGTTACAATAAGATTACCCAATTTGTTGCAAGTAATTTTTATACTAAAAGCTTAAATATTATAGTATGGGGTTTCTTTTCTTGCTTTAATATGATGTTTAGCATCATTGGCACGTTTAACCAAATCAGCAAAAATAGCTAAACTTTGTTCATTATTTTTGAGTGCATTCAATTCAGGATGCCATTGTAACCCTAAAATACTCTGATTGTTTTCAAATAATTCAATCGCTTCAACGACTTTGTCTTGACTCCAAGCCGATACGGTTAATCCGTCGGCGACATCTTTAATGACTTGGTGATGGAAAGAATTCACATAGTCGCCTGTTTGAAAGATTTTAGCAATATGTGATTTTTCTTTTACAGCAATAGAATGAGTTGGATGATGGGGCTTTGTTTTTTGCACATGTTGAATGGTAATGTCTTTGTTTTCAGATAAATCTTGATAAAGTGATCCGCCTAAAACAACGTTAATTAATTGTAAACCACGACAAATGCCTAAAATCGGTTTTTGTTGTTTCATTGCTTCTTTTAACAATAAGATTTCACTACGATCACGTTCTGGGGACGTAGGGCCAATGACCATGCGCGGTTCTTCATTATATAATTTAGGTGATACGTCTTCACCACCGGTTAATAATAAGCCATCTACAATAGAAATCAACTCTTCAGCATTATCTGTGTCCATGATAGGTAAGATAATAGGTGAGCCACCTACTTTTTCGATAGCCTTGCTAAAACCTAAAGGCGAATAATTAACATTAAAAGGTTGTGCACTGGATAATAATGAAATATTTCCGGTGATACCGATTACTGGTTTCATGAAGTTCCTCCTTGTAATATATATTTAAATTTAAAATGTTAAAATTATTCTTTCATTATAACGTATTAAAGCTTTTACGCAACCTTTACAAAGCTGTAATGAAAAAATGGTGAAATAAGTGCTCTGAAATAGTTGTTGTGGCATGAAAGTGATGGTGTCATTTATCTATCATAATAATCGATAAACTTGTATAAATAATCATTATTAATTACAATGAAACTACATTGATAAATTTGAGAGGGTGTAACAGATGAAATTAGTTGTATCAGAAGCTGCTCAGGCATGGTATGCAGAGGAAATGGGTTTAACAGCCACGACTGGTATTCGCTTTTTTGGTAAAGTCTATGGTAATTCACCAGTTCATGAGAATTTTTCATTAGGGATGGAAGTAGCCGAACCAAGCCGACCTTTAGTCATGACTGAAGTGAAGGGAACTAAATTTTTTATTGAAGAAAGTGATGAATGGTATTTTGACGGTTATGATTTTTATGTAGACTATGATGAACAATTACAAGAACCTACATATCATTATGAGCCAACTGCCGGTTCGCATGCACCACATGCCGATGATACAGTCGATACGGCCACTGGACCTTCTAAAAAAGACCAAGCCTAAATAGATTGTCTCATAGTAGTGAGCCAATAGATATTAGAATAAATACCATGTGGAATAGAATTATTATTAAATAGAAGGTCACGTAGTAGTGAGCTAATAGATTTGTGTGTATTAGTTTAGAGATATCGTGACTTTTTAATATGAATTCAGAGGGACTACCTAGTATTCATAAAAATAGGTATAATAATTAATAAAAAAGGAGGTTGCTATGAAAGTACAAGAGGCCATTAAACAGATCAAGAAGGGAAATTTTCAACCTAATTATTTATTATTGGGCTCTGAAAGTTATTTACAATCTACTTTTATGTCAAGTTTGACTGCGACACTCTCAGCAGCGGATGAGTTAGACGTGATGCATATTGATTTGAATGTTGATACTATACAAGCTGTATTAGACGAAGCGGAGTTATATTCTTTTTTTACAGAATACCGTTTGATTATAGTAGAAAATGTGACCTTCTTAAATGCCCAGCCTAATCAAAAATTAAGCGATTCTGAACAAAAACAATTAATCGCTTATCTCGATAATCCTAATCCCAATTCGATTGTGGTTTGGCGAGTAAGTGCTGATGAGTTAGATAAACGTAAAAAGATTACTAAAGCATTTAGTGCCAAGTCTACAATTGTTGATGTTGCTACCATTAAAGAACAGGATGTCAAACACTATTTAAAATCATATATTCAAGAAAATAACTTAAAGATTACTCCCGATGCTTTAAACGAATTATTGAATCGCGTTCAATCTAATTTAAGTACTGCCATGTTGGAAATTGTTAAATTAAAAAGTTATGCCATCAGTGGGAAAGAAGTAACGATCGACGTAGTTCAACAATTAGTACCACGCGTCTTAGAATCGGATGTATTTGAACTAACCAATGCTTTATTAAGCCGAAAAGCAGCAAAGGCTAAGCAAATTTATGATGATTTAATATTGATGAAACATGAACCGATTGCGATTTTGGCCTTGTTAATCTCGCAGTTTCGTTTAATGCTTCAAGTAAAGTTATTGTCAAGTACCGGACAGTTAGAACAAAATATTGCCAGCCAACTAGGGGTTCATCCGTATCGTGTGAAATTAGCAAATCAATTAGCAGTAAAATATCCCTTAAAAGATATCCAAAGGTTTTATCAACAATTAATTGAAACGGATTATCAAATGAAGACGGGCATTGGGGATAAAGAGATGTATTTTTATTTATTAATGACTCAATTTATGCAAATGAAATGAAAATATAAAAAAATAGCCGTTAATTTCATATTAAAACTTGCATTTAAATTAAAAAACGATTAGAATTTATTTATAAATTTAATTGAGGTGATTTGATGAACAAAATTAAAATAGGTATTATTGGATATGGCAATCTGGGTCGTGGGGTAGAATTGGCTATCGCACAACAACCAGATATGGAATTAGTAGCGATTTTTACCCGTCGTGATCCCCTAACAATTGAGCCACAAGATCCAGTAGTTAAAGTTCATCAAATAAATGAGGCCCAACATTTTCAAGATAAAATTGATGTCATGATTTTATGTGGAGGATCTGCAACGGATTTGCCTGAACAAACGCCGGAATTTACTCAATGGTTTAATACTGTCGATAGCTTTGATAATCATGCGGAAATTGCCCAACATTTAGCAAAGGTTAATCAAGTGGCAACAAACGCTGAAAAAGTAAGTGTTATTTCAACGGGCTGGGATCCGGGTTTATTTTCATTAAATCGGGTACTCTTTTCATCGATATTAAGCAATCCACATTTTGATACATTTTGGGGCAAGGGGGTATCGCAAGGTCATTCGGATGCGATTCGTAGAATCGAAGGTGTTCAAGATGCTAAACAATATACGATACCTGTCACAAGTGCCATTGAACACGTACGTTCTGGTCAGACTCAGCCGCTTACAGCACGTCAAAAGCATCGTCGCGAGTGTTTTGTAGTATTAAAAGAAGGGGCGGATGAGGAGAGTGTTAGAGAAGCCATCATCACGATGCCAAATTATTTTGAACCTTATGAGACGACCGTTCACTTTGTAACTCAAAGGGAATTAGATGAGAAACACTCTGGATTACCTCATGGTGGTTTTGTGGTAGCCAGTGGTCAAACAGGTGTTAATAATCAACAAGTGATGGAGTTTAAATTAGATTTGGATTCTAATCCTGAATTTACAGCTAGTGTCTTAACTACATATGCAAGAGCGGCTTATCGATTGGCTAATGAGGGGCAATTTGGTGCTAAAACCGTTCTGGACATTCCAGTCGCGTTATTATCGCTTGCCAGTCGTGAGGATTTAATTCAATCATTGTTATAATAAATAAAAAGATTTCTGTGCCGATAGTCGTCATCAAGTGAATTTGATAGAGTAGCACAGAAATCTATTTGTTTAAGAGTGATTACCAAACTTTATTAGTTAATCCTAATGATTGGATAATAATAGAAGCCGATTCTTCGATACTACGTTCCGCAGTATTTACGACTAAACACCCTAATTTTTGATAGAGTTCGCTTGAAAACTTTAATTCTTCATTGACTCGTTCCATTGAGGCATATTTAGTACCTGATGGTAAACCATATTCTTTCATACGATTTTCACGATGTAAATTGACCACGGTATTTGAAGTCGTTAATCCAACTATTTTCTTGGGATCAATTTCGAATAAGACTTTAGGTATAGTGTTTTCAGGGATTAGCGGAAGATTAGCAACTTTATAGCCCATGTTGCCGAGATACATACTTAAAGGGGTTTTACTTGTTCTTGAAATGCCTAGTAAGACAATGTCGGCCTCAATTAAACCATTAGGGTCTTTTCCATCATCATAACGCATACAAAACTCCATTGCGCTCACACGTTCAAAATATTCTTCTGATAAATCGTGTTGAGCACCGACTACTTTACTCGGTTCTTTGGATGTGCGCTTAGTAATCTCATTAAGAACTGGTTTCATTATATTGAAGTATGTTAATTGATGTTGTTCGCAATAATTCTCAATGTATTCTGCTAACTCGTTATTAACCAAGGTTAGTAAGAGGATACCGTTACGCTTAGTCGCTTCCTTTAATATTTCATCTGCAGATTCTTTGTTTGAAATAAACATAAATTTATGCAATACTGTAGTAACAGTAGGAAATTGGGCAATGGCTGCTTTGGCTAATTTACTAGCAGTCTCACCAATCGAATCGGAGATAATATAAAAATCTATTTTGTTATTTGGGTTTTGTGTTTCCATTAGGAACCTCCTGAATGATTATTATTTTAACTATACCATAAATGTGAGGGATTTAAATGAAAAATCATCATCATTGTCGTGATCATGAGCATTATGATGTGCGTGAACAACAAACAGTTGAAGAAATAGTAGCAGAAGGCTTAAAAAAATTCAAAGAGGCCGGTTACAAAAAGACCAAAAAGCGTGAAGAAATTTTAACTTTTTTCGCAGAAGAAAACCGTTATATTAGTGCACAAGATGTCCATCAACATATGGTCAAAAAATATCCTACGATGAGTTACAATACGACTTACCGTAATCTGTATGACTTCGTTGAAACAGGCTTATTAGAAGGAACAGAATATAATCAAGAACAAATGTTCCGTATCAGTTGTGGAGGGAATCATCATCACCATCATTTTATCTGTACTAATTGTGGTGTTGCGATACCTTTAGATGCCTGTCCAATGGATCAAGTAACAACCAATTTATCAGATGTTGAAATTGAATGGCATCGATTCGAAATCTTTGGAAAATGCCAAAAATGTAAAAACTTGGGAGTAGACCAGAAGTAGAAAATTGAACAATTTTCGCTTCGTTGACCTACCCCCGCACAGTTGGGAGTAGACCTCAAACAAGTCGAAAGACACTGTTTGAGACCACTCAACCACTGCGCTATTCATTAACGAATAATAATCTTGACTTAAATTTATCAAGTTTATGGCCTGGTTTATTCTCACTTGATTTTACACAAAGGTTTCATTTTTTTGACAAATTGTGATATTTTTTCAGGAAACAGTTGTAAAGTTTATGAGATTTGATATAATTATAAAAGGACTTATTAGATAAATAATAATCTAAGAAAGGTTACTCAATGCTTGGAGGGAGGGGAATCATATGTCAAAAACAGTAGTTCGTGATAACGAATCATTGGATGACGCTCTTCGTCGCTTCAAACGTAACGTTTCTAAAACAGGTACTTTAAGAGAAGCTCGTAAACGTGAGTTTTACGAAAAACCATCAGTAAGACGTAAGAAAAAATCAGAAGCAGCTCGTAAACGTAAGTTCTAGAAAACGTCTTGAGCGATATAGACAATTTGATATATCAAGAAGATTTAAACACTACTCAGTAATGGGTGGTGTTTTTCTTTTTGTTATTTGCTAATGAATCACTTAAAAATGCTGTCTTTTACTTATCAAAAGAATTTCTAAGCAGGTCATTTCGCAATTTTTCGACACAAAATAGTTTTTCACAAACTTTCATTTTTCTAAAAGCGATTAAATATTTTCATAGGAAAGGTAATTTCACAATGTAAGCTTTCCAAATGGTCAAAAACAGTAAAAAATCTCAAAAATACCCAATTTTTGTTTTCATAAATTTTCAGTGAGGCTGGGCATAAACTTGGTAAATTTAGTTAAGATTATTGTTCATTAATT
>NZ_KV805820.1:6996-23557 GCF_001811625.1 Globicatella sp. HMSC072A10
ACGAAGCGAAATTTATTTAATTTTCTACTTCTTGCCCACTCCCAAAAACAGCCCTTTTTGAGTAGAATTTTCATTTTCATAAAATTTCGAAAAATTATTCGCAAAACTTGATAAATTCTTAATAATTAAGCAAAAAATGTCTCAAAATAAGACACCGGCCTGTGAATAATAAATTTTCATATTAAATAAGGTAATGGAAGTATGATATTCAAGTCATTTCACAAGCCAACGAACCGACATGCATCAAAATATGAATGAAGCAAAGAGTGTTGTTCTGTTTAGTAAAATAGTCTTGTATCCTTGCACAAGTCAAAACTGAAAAAAGATTACCTCAATAGCTTTTGTAACTGGGGAAAGTTATATGCAACAAATTGGGTAACCTTAATGGGAGTGGGCAAGAAGTAGAAAATCAGTGGGTTTTTACTTCGTCTGCCCACTCCCTAATTTCGATGATGATTTCTTTGATATCATAATTAGCAATAAAGTTTGAAACAAAAAACAGTTTGATAATTTACATCATTTTTTTATCGATTATTTTGTTACCGTTAACAAACCCTATCCTCTCAATGTTACCGATATCATTATGAGATTTTAACTAGTAAATAAAATTTTAAATTGTTATTATTTAGGTAAACGATTACAACTCATGAGAGGTAAATGGAGGTATTAAGAAATGACCGGTAAGAATAACCTAGAGGTAAGACGGGCGAAGTTATCGCAGAAAGTCGAAAAATTTGGAATTCGTCGTTTTAAAGTTGGGACTGCTTCGGTATTAATTGGTGCAGGCTTATTTTTTAATGCGAATTTTGTTTCTGCTCAGACAGTGACGGATGGCACATTGAGTGATTCAGCTGAGAGCGCCTTAGTAGCGGATGCTAATGATACAGAAGCTGAAGTACCACTATTGGATACAGCTGTAATATCAGAAGTTAATGCGGATGCTATAGAGGAAACACCAGTAGTAGCGGAATCGAATACTGAGACAGTTGAAGAAGAAGCACCAACTGAACTAGCAGAGACTTCAGAAGCAGAGTTAGCAGAGACTTCAGAAGCGGAGATTGCTGAAAGTGTCGAAGAGTCTACTCAAATACCTGAAACAACTTTAGTAGATACAAACACTGCCGTTGAGGATGAGTCAATCAATGATGCTACGACAGTCAATGAACCTGTTACTTTATTAGCAGAATCAGATGAAACATCCATTTCAGAAGAAGTGACGGAAGATTCGACACCAGTAACATCTAATACAGATGAAGCAGTCAATACGTTCGCTAGCAATGAAACGGTAAGTGTAGCAGCTGCAACCAACAACACGGCAACGGCTGTTGAACCAATTGAAGAAGGCATGATACGCCTACACTTTGAAAATTTACCTGAAGATAAAATTGGTACTTTAGGTATTTGGTATTGGGGTGGTGTAGAAAACGAATCAGGTAATCATCCTGAAGGTTGGCCGAAGGGTGCAACGCTCTTTGATCCTAATAAAAAAGATGAATACGGCTATTATATTGATATTGCTCAATCTACTAATCCAGCTGACATTGGTTTCTTATTATTAGATACGGCCGGTACTGATGATGATACGATTAAAATTACGCCAACAGATCAAACGGTTAAATTATTAACTGGTGAAATGAATGAAGCTTGGATTGATGCTGACTTCCAAACAAATAGTTATCAACCACTTAAAGACGAAAATGTTCTTAGAATTAATTATCTTCGTTCAGATAATAATTATGAAAATTTAGGTGTTTGGTCTTGGTTTGATGTAGAAAACCCACCACAAAATTGGCCAACAGAAGCTTTAATGTTTGAACAAGAAGGTCAATATGGTCGCTACGTTGATTTACCACTATCGCAAGGTCTTGAGTCTAGTATTGGATTTTTAATCGTCAATACAGCAGATGAATCAAAACCTTTAACTGATTTAGTTTTTTCTGATCGTAAAACACATAGTCAAATATTCTTACGTGATAATGATCAAACCGTTTATACTAATCCATACTTTGTTGCTGAAAATAAAGTAGACCCAAGTACAGCGACACCTGGAGTCCATAATGTTACAGTAGAAGCAAGTGTTAATAAGGAAGTGGAATCCAATCATTTTGCATTATTAGATGTGACCATTACCAATCCTGATAATGCTGAGATTAAGCAAATTATAGCGGATACTTCTGCGTTGGGGACGAGTGCTGAAGTTAAAATTTCTCCTGAATTAAACCGTGTGACGATTACTGCAACACATGATACCAAACCAGGTGAATATCAAATACCGATTCGTGTCTATGATGCCGATAATGGTTACTATGAAACAACAGCCTCAGTAGTCGTTAAAGAGCATGTAAAAGCTGAAGGTGAATTAGATTGGGATGAACAAGTCATCTACTTTATGTTGACTGATCGCTTCTTTGATGGTGATTCAACTAATAATAACCCCTATAATCTACCTTATGAATCAGCAAAAAACCAAGGCGGAGTCTATCGAGGTGGTGACTTTAAGGGTGTTACAGCTAAATTAGATTACTTGAAAGACTTGGGTGTGACATCGATTTGGGTAACGCCAATTGTTGAAAACATTAAGTATAATGTAGGCGGTACTGATAACGTTGATGAGTTTTATGCTTATCATGGTTATTGGGCAAGTGATTTTGAAAAATTAAACCCACATTTAGGAAGTTTAGCAGATTTCCATGAGTTAATTGATGAAGCAGCTGCTAGAGGCATTAACATCTTAGTCGATGTAGTGTTAAACCATCCAGGATACGGATTAAATAAAGGAGATTCATTACCAGTAGAAGGATTCCCAACAGCTGAAGATCAAGAACGCTTTGATGGTTTAATCCGTCAAGAAGAGGGAATGGATCCAGATACTCAACGTAGCTTAAGTGGCCTTCCTGATTTTGAAACGGAACGACATGAAGTAAGAGAACAATTGGTAGCTTGGCAATCACAATGGTTAGAAAAAGCTACTACAAGTAAAGGGAATAGTATTTATGGTTTCCGAGTTGATACTGTGAAAAATGTGGATAATACAACTTGGCAACACTTCAAGAATGTATTAGCAGAATTAGATTCAGATTTCCACTTAATGGGCGAATCATGGGGAGCAAATTATACCAATGATAATGACGATTTAGGCGAAGGAAAAATGGATAGTTTGTTAGACTTCGGCTTTAAAGAAATTGCTAAACAACTAGTCAATGGCGATTTAACCGGAGCTCAACAAGAATTAATTAATCGTAATGGGTTTATTACCAATGCGGAGTCTCTTGGACAATTTTTAAGTAGCCATGATGAAGATGGTTTTACCTATTCGTTAGGTGGTGATTTAAATAAACAAAAGATTGCTGCTACTATTCAATTAACCGCTAAAGGGTTACCTGTAATTTATTACGGGGAAGAACTCGGTTTAAGTGGTGCTAATAATTGGCCTTATTATGACAATCGTTATCAATTCGATTGGGATAAGGTTGAAGGAAATGCGATGCATGAGCATTATACGAAACTATTAGACTTTAGAAATGAACATTCTGAATTAATGGCGCGAGGAGATCGTACAACTTTAGCCGGTAATAATTCTGAAAAATGGTTAATTGCTAAACGTTCTTATAATGATCAAAGTGCGTATATTGCAACTAACTTAAATGAAACAGCAACACCTTTAACCATTGAAGTGTCAGGAGAAGACGCTGTCTTATTTGATCACTATTCAGGCAACTCTTATAATGCAACACTATCTGAAACAGGTCAGTATGTCATTAATATTGAAGCTCCAGCGATTAGCGACGGCGGAACCTTACTCTTAACGGTAACGAATGGTGACATTATTAATGCCAAATTAACCTCAGAAGAAGAGCCGCCAGTTGAAGAAGGCATGCTTCGAATTCACTTTAAAGAATTACCAGACCAAGCACTTAATACCTTAGGTTTATGGACTTGGGGTGATGTTGCGACGCCATCTGAACAATTAGGATCATGGCCGACCGGAGCAACTAACTTTGGCGAAGCAAGACAAGATGATTATGGCTACTATCTTGATGTTCGTAAATCAAGTTTAGAGGCTAAAAAAATCAATTACTTAATTAATAATAATAAAGGGGATAACATTACTGGCGATCAAAGCATTGATATTATTTCACCAGCGATGGATGAGGTATGGATTGATGCTGATTGGGGTGTTAATTATTATAAACCGATTGAAACTCCGAATACGGTACGTATTAATTACTACCGTACGGATGGCAAGTATGATAATTTAGGTCTTTGGACATGGGGATCAGTTGAAAAACCAGGAGAAAACTGGCCAGACGGCATTGACCTTGACCGTGAAGGTGAATATGGCTATTATGCTGATGTAACATTAAGTGATTTAGCTGAATTAGGATTTTTAATTGTTGATGAATCAACAGGAGATAAAGTTCAAGAACAAGATTTTATCTTTAAAGATTTAGAAAATCACACGCAACTATTCATCCGTGATAATGATCCAAAAATTTATACCAATCCATACTATGTTAGCCAAATTCAATTGAATAGCGCGGAACAATTATCTGAAAATACAATTGAACTCCAATTCTCAAGTACTGAAGGTTTAACTAATGAAGATTTATTAAATGGTTTAAACGTTACGAGTTCAACGCAAGAACCCGTTACCCTTGACTCTGTTGCTATCCAAGAGGGCGGTACTACTGTATTATTAACAGGTGATTTCGCTCTTGCCAATGCACCATTTGGCATTACCTTTGAGGATAAGACAGTTAACACACGTACAGGATGGCGTTTAACTGACGAAGTATATGGTTATGATGGCGATTTAGGAATGACTTTAAATGAAACAGGCACTGTAGCAGAAATGAATCTTTGGTCACCAAGTGCCCAAGAAGTAAATGTGGTTGTTTATGATAAAGAGGATAATAATAAAGTCGTTGGTCGAGTTGCAATGACCGCTTCAGATAAAGGTGTCTGGAATGTTAAGTTAGATGCCGCTAAAGATTTAGGGTTAGAGACTTTAACAAATTATCTCTATCATTATGAAATTATTCGTGATGGGAAAAAATATTTAGTATTAGATCCATATGCAAAATCAATGGGAGCATGGGATAATACGAAACCAATGCCAGTACCAGAAGATGTGGTGAGTAAGCCAGTTGGAAAAGCTGCTTTTGTATCGCCAGAGCAATTAGGACCAAAATTAGATTTTGCCAAGATTGAAGGCTATAAAAAACGTGAAGATGCGATTATTTATGAAGCACATGTTCGTGATTTTACCTCAGATCCTAATATCGCAGATGAATTAACGGCCCAATTTGGAACCTTTGCTGCTTTTGTGGAACGTTTAGATTATTTACAAGATTTAGGCGTAACCCATATTCAATTACTACCTGTAATGAATTATTATAATGTCAATGAGTTCATCAATAACGAACGTTTATTAGAGTATGCGTCAAGCGATTCTAATTATAACTGGGGCTATGATCCACAAAACTATTTTGCATTAACAGGTATGTATTCTGAAGATCCAACTAACCCAAGTAAACGGATTGAAGAGTTTAAGAATTTAGTGAATGAAATTCATAAAAGAGGGATGGGTGTGATTTTAGACGTTGTTTATAATCATACGGCTCAAGTTCACATCTTTGAAGATTTAGAACCTAATTATTATCATTTTATGAAAGCTGACGGTACACCTAAAGAATCATTTGGTGGTGGACGTTTAGGAACCACTCATAAAATGGCTAGAAGAGTTTTAGTTGATTCTATTAAATATTTAGTTGATGAATATAAAGTGGATGGATTCCGTTTCGATATGATGGGGGATCATGATGCGGCCTCTATAGAAGAAGCTTATAATGCAGCTAAAGCGTTAAATCCTAATATTTTAATGTTGGGAGAAGGATGGGTCACCTATGAAGGGGATGATGGTTTACCAGAACAACCTGCTGACCAAACATGGATGCAATTCACCGATAGCGTTGCTTCATTCTCTGATGAAATTCGTAATGAATTAAAATCTGGTTTTGGTAGTGAGGGACAACCACGCTTCTTAACCAATGGTGCGCGTAATTTAGAGTTAATCTTTAACAATATTATTGGACGCCCAAGTAACTTCAAAGCAGATGATCCAGGTGACGTGATTCAATATATCGCTGCCCATGATAACTTAACCTTGTTTGATGTCATCGCACAGTCGATTAAGAAAGATCCAAAAGATCATTCTGACGAAATATTAAGACGCGTCCGCTTAGGAAATAGTATTATTTTAACGTCACAAGGAACACCATTTATCCATTCTGGACAAGAATATGGAAGAACAAAACAATACTTACATCCGGATTATCGTACAACCGTAAGTGATGATTTAATTCCAAATAAAGCAACTTACATGGTTGATGCTGATGGTAACCCATTTGAGTATCCATATTTTATTCATGACTCTTATGACTCAAGTGATGCGATTAACCGTTTCGATTGGGAAAAAGCGACCAATGCTGAAAAATATGCAGAAAATGTGTTAACGCATAACTATACAAGAGGTTTAATTGCAATTAGACGCTCTACCGATGCTTTCAGTCATGACTTAGCAAGTGAAATTGATGAATATGTATCGTTAATTACGGTTCCTAACACAGATCCTAACGCTAGAGTAGAAGCCAATGATTTAATTATTGGGTATCAAGCTAAGGCATCTAATGGAGATATTTATGCTGTTTTCATTAATGCGGATGAAAAAGAAAGAACCGTTAATTTTGGCGAAGCCTTCAAACATTTAGGTGATGCGAAAGTCATTGCTGACGCTAAGCAAGCTGGAACAAGTGTGATTGAAACACCAGAAGGGGTCGTATTAGATAAAGATTCTATTACCCTAGACGGCTTAACAACCGCTATCTTATTGATTAAGAAAGGCGAAGAGATACCAGCGACTGAAATTACTCCAATTCCGGAGATAACCGAGGTCAAAGATGGAGAGGTAGTTCAAGGTCATGAAGTCTCATTAGATGACTACTCAGCATTAATAACTTTACCAGAAGATGCTTATGTTTCAGAAATCGTCGAAGGGATTGACACATCGAACATAGGTAAGCATTTAGCCAAAGTAAAAGTTGTCTTCAAAGATGGCAGTTCACGGATTGTGTCTATTACAATGTTTGTTTTTCCGTCTGAAACACCGATTGAGGATCCTGAAGAAGGACCAGGCCAAGAAGAAGGGCCAGGCCAAGAAGAAGGACCAGGACAAGAAGAAGGGCCAGGCCAAGAAGAAGAAACACCAGGCCAAGAAGGAGAAGCACCGGGTCAAGAAGGAGAAGCACCAGGTCAAGAAGAAGAGGTACCTGGTCAAGAAGAAGAAACACCTTCTAAAGAAAAAGAAACGGATGCTAAAGCCAAACCGATTGAAAAAGTGGAATATGCAGCTGTTTTACCAAATACTGGTGAAAAAGTAAACACATCCATTTTCACTGCAGCTGCTTTATCGGTACTAGTCGGACTAGGTTTAATTGTCAAAAAAACCGAAGAAGAGCAAGAGTAGGTAACGAAATGAGCTAGTTGTAAGCGCAGAAATAGGATTGCGGATGTTGTCTTGACAGTCACTGGATAAATGAATTAACATAAAATTACCTATTAATCGCAACGCAACTAGTAGGAAGTGGGCACTCGAAGGGAAAATCATATGATTTCCTTCTTCTAGCTCACTTCTTTTTTTGTTAATTACAATAGTAAAAACATTTCTTCACAAACTATATCGAATTTTAATTATGTTTCACAAAATCTTCTTTGAAAATTTATGAAATCTATGAAAAATATAACAATTTAAAAGTTGTTTTATAACAGAATAAACAAAAGCCAATGCTTTATTTATGAAAAAGTAAGAGTTTTTATTTAACATATAATTAAAAAAATTAATATGTGGTTCATATCACAAAGTCTATTCAAAGCCTATTATAACAATGATGTAAGCTATATTATACTTGCATTTACGAAGCGTTAGTGATACATTAAATTATGGAAATAGAGATAATAACAGAAATTCGGGCTGTTTTATTTCGCATTAAAAAAAGGAAGGAAAGTGTACAAGTATGGCAAATAAGAACACTACTGTTTCATTCGAAAAGTTATTAGATCCAAATAACTTCGATTTTAGCACTGTACAAATCATCGATGAAGAAGGTAATGTAGTAAACGAGCATTTATTACCTGAATTATCTGATGATGAATTAGTTAAGTTGATGGAGGATATGGTTTGGTCACGTATTTTACATGAACGTTCAACAGCATTAAACCGCCAAGGTCGCTTAGGTTTCTATGCACCAACAGCAGGACAAGAAGCATCTCAATTAGGGTCTATCAATGCGTTAGAACGTGAAGACTATATCATGCCAGGTTACCGTGATGTTCCTCAATTAATTAAACATGGTTTACCATTACATAAAGCATTTTTATGGTCTCGTGGACACGTTGCAGGATCTACTTTTGATAAAGATCTCAATGCTTATCCACCACAAATCATCATCGGTGCTCAATATATTCAAGCAATGGGTGTTGGATTTGGATTAAAACGTGACGGTAAAAATGCAGTGGTTGCAACTTGGACAGGTGACGGTGGTTCATCACAAGGTGACTTCTATGAAGGAATTAACTTCGCTGGTTCTTATAAAGTTCCTGCTATTTTCTTCATCCAAAATAATGGTTGGGCTATTTCAACACCACGTTCATTACAAACAGCGGCGCCAACATTAGCTCAAAAAGCAGTTGCTGCAGGTATTCCTGGTATCGTAGTGGATGGTATGGATATTTTAGCGGTTTACGCCGTAACGAAAGCAGCTCGTGAATATGCTTTAGCAGGTAACGGACCAGTCTTAATTGAAACAATTTGTTATCGTTTCGGACCACATACATTATCTGGAGACGATCCAACTCGTTACCAACCAGAAGGTGTTCAAGACGAATGGCAAGCAAAAGACCCATTAATTCGTTTCCGTAAATACTTAGAAAACAAAGGTTTATGGTCTAAAGAAAAAGAAGACGAAGTGATTGAACGTACACAAGAAGAAATTAAAGAAGCTGTTAAATTAGCTGATCAAGAACCAAAACAAAAAGTTTCAGATTTCTTAAAAAATATGTTTGAAACTCCAGACGTGTTCTTACAAGAACAAATCGCAAAATTCGAAGCAAAGGAGAATAAATAATGGCTCAATTAACAATGATCCAAGCAATTACTCAAGCATTAGCGACAGAATTGCGTAACGATGACCGTACATTAATTTTCGGTGAAGACGTTGGTAAAAACGGTGGGGTTTTCCGTGCCACTGAAGGTTTACAAGACGAATTCGGTGAGGACCGCGTATTCAATACTCCTTTAGCAGAATCAGGTATTGGTGGTTTAGCGGTTGGGTTAGCTTTAACTGGTTTCCGTCCAATTCCAGAGATTCAATTCTTCGGATTCGTTTTTGAAGTAATGGACTCTGTTGTAGGTCAAGCGGCTCGTACACGTTACCGTTTAGGTAATTCACGTCAAATGCCTATTACTTTCCGTGCACCATTTGGTGGTGGGGTACATACTCCAGAAATGCACGCGGATAACTTAGAAGGTTTATTAGCGCAATCACCAGGTATTAAAGTGGTAATCCCTTCAAATCCATATGATGCAAAAGGTTTATTAATCTCTGCAATTCGTGATAATGACCCAGTGTTCTTCTTAGAACATATGAAATTATACCGTTCATTCCGTGAAGAAGTGCCTGAAAAAGAATATACAATTCCTTTAGGAAAAGCGAATATCGTTAAGGAAGGTACAGATGTTTCTGTTATTACTTACGGAGCGATGGTTCGTGAGGCATTGAAAGCAGCTGAAAACTTAGAAAAAGATGGTATTTCAGTTGAAGTAATGGATTTACGTACAGTTTCACCATTAGATTTAGAAGCTATTTTAGCAACAGTTCAAAAAACTAATCGCGTGGTTGTTGTTCAAGAAGCACAACGTCAAGCAGGTGTGGGTGCACGTGTTATTGCTGAAATTTCTGAACGTGCAATCTTAGACTTAGAAGCACCAATCGGATTTGTTGCAGCTCCTGATACTATCTTCCCATTTGGTCAAGCTGAAAAAGACTGGTTACCAAATGCAACAGATATTGAAGAACAAGTACGTAAAACTTACGAATTCTAATAGACTTTATACGAAGCGATTGACGAGAGGTAAACATGTTTTACCTCTTTGGTCAATCTCATTATGACAAATAAAAGGAGACAAAAATCATGGCATTTTTATTCAAATTACCTGAACTTGGCGAAGGTATTGTCGAAGGTGAAGTAGCATCTTGGCCAGTAAAAGAAGGCGACGAGATTAAAGAAGATGACGTTTTAGTTGAAATCCAAAACGACAAATCGGTTGAATCTATTCCTTCTCCAGTATCTGGAAAAATCTTAAAAATTCATGTTCCTGAAGGAACAGTAGCAGTTGTAGGCGATGTATTAGTTGAAATCGATGCGCCAGGTCACGAAGATGAAGCACCAGCAACTTCGCCAGCAGCACCAGCAGCGGCTGAAGCAACAGTTGCAGATTCACAAGCACCAGCAGCAGGCACTTTCCAATTCAAATTACCTGAATTAGGAGAAGGAATTGTCGAAGGTGAAGTAGCATCTTGGCCAGTAAAAGAAGGCGACCATATCAATGAAGACGATGTTTTAGTTGAAATCCAAAACGATAAGTCTGTTGAATCAATTCCATCACCAGTATCTGGTACTATTACTAAGATTGTGGTTCCTGAAGGAACCGTAGCAGTCGTAGGTGATGTACTAGTTGAAATCGCAGCTGAAGGACATGTCCCAGAAGCATCAACAGCAACACCAGCAGCAACTCAAGCGACTGCATCAGCACCAGCTTCAACAACTGCAAGTGCTCCAGTTGCAGCAGCAGATCCTAATCGTCGTGTATTAGCAATGCCTTCTGTTCGTAAATTAGCACGTGACAAAGGAATTGACATCTCATTAGTACCAGGTACAGGTGCCAATGGTCGTGTAACAAAAGCAGACGTTGAAAACTTTGATAGTTCAGCAGCAGTGGCAACACCAACAGCTCAAGTTGCTTCTACACCATCAGCACCAGCTCAAAGTACTGCTGCTCCTGCACAACAAGCAGCACCAGCTAAACCTTATACATCTAATTTATCAGATTTAGAAACTCGTGAACCAATGACACCAATGCGTAAAGCAATTGCTAAAGCAATGGTAACGTCTAAACATACTGCACCACATGTTACTCACTTTGATGAAGTGGAAGTGTCTGCATTATGGGATCACCGTAAGAAATTTAAAGCAGTAGCAGCTGAACGCGATACTAAATTAACATTCTTACCTTATGCTGTTAAAGCATTAGTGGCTGTTGTTAAGAAATATCCAGCTTTAAATGCTTCGATTGATGACGCAACGAATGAAGTTGTATACAAAAACTACTATAATATTGGTATTGCAACCGATACAGATCGTGGTCTATACGTGCCAGTTATTAAAGACGCTAATACTAAGTCAATGTTTGATATTGCGGATTCTATTACTGATTTAGCTGGAAAAGCTCATGAAGGTAAATTAACTGCCGGTGAAATGAACGGTGGCTCAATCACTATTTCTAACTTAGGTTCAGCAGGTGGTAAGTGGTTTACACCAATTATCAACTATCCTGAAGTAGCTATTTTAGGATTTGGTGGTATCGTTCAAGAACCAATCGTTAATGCTGAAGGTGAATTAGCTGTTGGCCGTATGTTAAAATTATCATTAAGCTACGACCACCGTATTATCGATGGTGCAACTGCTCAAAAAGCAATGAATGAGTTCAAACGCTTAATTGCTAACCCAGAATTATTATTAATGGAAGGTTAAGGTGTAAATTATGGTAGTTGGAGATTTCGAAATTGAATTAGAAACAGTCGTAATTGGATCTGGCCCTGGTGGATATGTTGCTGCCATTCGTGCTTCTCAATTAGGACAAAAAGTAGCCATCATTGAAAAAGATTACATTGGTGGTACTTGTTTAAACGTAGGATGTATTCCTTCAAAAGCATTAATCAGTGCAGGACATACTTATCATAATGCTTTACACGGAGATTTCTTTGGTGTAATGGCGAAAGATATTACCGTTGATTTCAAACGTACTCAAGAATGGAAAGATAAAGAAGTTGTTGGTAAATTAACTGGCGGTATCCGTATGTTACTTAAGAAAAATAAAGTTGAAATCATTGAAGGAGAAGCTTTCTTTGTCGATGATCATACTTTACGTGTTATCAATGGTGATTCCGCACAAACTTATACATTTAAAAATGCGATTGTAGCAACAGGTAGCCGCCCAATCGAAATCAAAGGATTTAAATTCAGTGAACGTGTGATTGATTCAACAGGTGCATTAGCATTAACTGAAATTCCTAAAGAAATGGTGGTTATCGGCGGTGGATACATCGGTTCTGAATTAGCAGGTGCCTTTGCAAACTTTGGTACGAAAATTACTATTTTAGAAGGATCAAACCAAATTATTCCGACATTTGAAAAAGACATGGTACAATTAGTTGAATCAGAGTTCAAGAAAAAAGGTGTTGACGTTATTACCAACGCAATGGCTTTAAACTCTGAAATTAATGGCGATCGTGTAACGGTTACTTATGAAGTGGGCGGTAAACAACATAAAGTGGAAGCTGACTACTGTTTAGTAACTGTAGGACGTCGTCCAAACACTGATAACTGTGGTTTAGAAGTTGCTGGTGTTGTGATTGGTGAACGTGGTTTAATTAACGTTGATAAACAAGGACGTACCAATAAAGATAATATCTTTGCAATTGGAGACGCTGTTCCTGGTGCTGCTTTAGCGCATAAAGCTTCTTACGAAGCAAAAGTAGCGGCGGAAGCTATCAGTGGACAACCAAGTGCCGTTGATTACGTTGCTATGCCAGCAGTATGTTTCACTGATCCAGAATTAGCTTCAGTGGGTTATACAGTGGAACAAGCTAAAGAAGCTGGTTTAGACGTGAAAGCTTCTAAATTCCCATTAGCAGGTAATGGACGTGCGTTATCACTAAACGCAACTAGCGGATTTGTTCGTTTAGTAACAACTAAAGAAGATAATGTTTTAGTTGGCGCACAAGTAGCAGGGGCTAACGCTTCTGATTTAATCGCTGAATTAACACTTGCGGTTGAAGGTGGATTAAATGCCGAAGATTTAGCATTAACCATTCACTCACATCCATCATTAGCAGAAACTGTTATGGATGCAGCTGAATTAGCTTTAGGTCACCCAATCCATATTTAATCATTTAAATAAGATTGCAAGCCGAGATTTATTTCTCGGCTTTTTATATTGCCAGTATCATTTAATAAATAATTTTAAACAAATTTGTCAAAATTATTGAAAGAGCGTTATAATACTTGTATCGAGGTGAAAAAACATGAGTCTTAAGCAATATACCAAACCCTATAGCAACACGTATCTACTATCAGAACAAGCAGCCTTGTATCCTGGCTCAAAACAAGCGGATTTGACCAAAGTATTAAAGCTAGTGTTAACGACATCGGATGCTCATGATCAAGCAGTCAAACAGACACTAAATGCGGATGAGTATATCATTAATGATCAGCAAACATGGGTTATTACCCAAAATCGGATGGTGATTCATCAATGGCCAGAGATTAATCAAGAAATTAAAATAAGTACCCATGTGATAGAGGCAAATCGTTTTTTCATCACACGTCAATTTGTGGTGGAAGCTGACGATATAGAATTAATGACTTTATTTTTTCAATTTGCAGCGATTGATTTTATTTCACGTAAGATGGTGAGACTGAATTATGAAACATTACCTGAATTGTTAGATTTAAACGCCGAAATTAAAGTGAATTTTAGCCGATTAAAAGTACCTGAAAATGCGCAAAAAGTAAGTGAAAAGGACTTGGAAATTCTACCAAGTGATATTGATGGCAATCAACATGTTAATAACTTAGTCTACTTGCGATGGGCTTATAATGCAATAAGAGAGCGTTTATCAGCATCAGGTCATGAATTAACCGTTGTAGAGGTTAAATTTGGCAATGAAGTCTTATCGGGACATGAGCCGAAATTGTTAAATTACCAATCAAAACCAAATGAATTTGTACAAACGGATCAAATCATATATAATAAAACATTGGATAAAGAAGCGTGTCATATAAGAATGACATGGAAGAAGGAGAAATAAACATAAATGATTACATTAAAATCAGAACGTGAAATTGAAGCAATGAAAAAATCTGGAGAGTTATTAGCTTCCATTCATGTTGCACTAAGAGATTTCATTAAACCAGGTGTAACGACGGCTGAAATAGATAAGTTTGTTCAAGCAAAAATTGAAGGAGCCGGCGCAGTAGCAGCTCAAATTGGTTATGAAGGGTACGAATTCGCAACTTGTACAAGTGTAAATGATGAAATTTGTCATGGCTTCCCTTCAAATTATAAATTAAAATCAGGCGACATTGTTAAAGTAGACTTCTGTGTCGATTTGGATGGTGCTATTTCAGATAGTTGTTGGTGTTATGCTGTAGGAGAAATTAGTGACGAGCATCAACGCTTAATGGAAGTGACGAAAGAAGCAATGTATCGTGGGATTGCTGAAGCTAAAGTTGGTAATCGCATTGGAGATATCGGGCATGCTATTCAATCGTATGCGGAAGGAGAAGGTTTTGGGGTCGTGCGTGATTTTATTGGACATGGTATTGGTCCAACGATTCATGAAGATCCACAAGTTCCACACTATGGCTTACCTGGAAAAGGTCTTCGACTAAAAGAGGGGATGACCATTACCATTGAACCGATGATTACGACCGGTACTTGGAAAATGAAAATGGATAATAATGGATGGACAGCCCGTACGCGCGATGGTGGTTATTGTGCGCAATATGAACATTCTTTAGTCATTACAGCGGATGGACCCGTATTGTTAACCCAACAACCTGACTAAGAGTCAATGAAGTTTCAATAAAATAAGATTCTTTAAAAAGAAATTGAGTATTGAAGACATTCTCTAATTACTAAATTAATCTAAGCTAGAGTAACATTGATGATTTGAAGCAAAAGCAGCAAAAATTTTAGAATTACGCTTTAAATCCAATTATCCATTGGATTTTAGTGGGAATCATGCCATTTTAAATAAATACTTGTTTTGGGTCAATCAACGATGGTATAAGGCAAGTTGAGACTGGGTAAAGTTTAATGAATGCTTCTTGTTTATTTAACAAGGATGTTCATTTAAATTTTATCCAGCTTTTTTTAAAAAATTAATTATGATAAGTATAATGAGAAATAGATTAGAAGTATCATTAATAAAATGAAATAATGAGAAAATTAGGAAAATATTGATTTAATAAGCTTTCATTAATAAAAAGACGTTAAAAAATACATGTTTTCACATTTTTTTAATTTATTTTTAACTTTACACTTGCTTTTATCGTTTACATCGGTTAATATAACAGTATAAAGTTTTATTTATAAATTTTTTGGAGGGAACATTATGAGAAATTCTTTAAGAAAACTTGCCGGTTTAACATTATCGGCATTAACACTTGGCTCTGTTGTTGCTAATTCATCACTTACCCTTGTTTCTGCACAATCGAATGTTGAATTAGAAACAGCCATAAAAAATGATGCTGAAGAAATTGAAGGTGGTACTTTACGTTATGCATTAGTAGGGGATCCATTTTCAGGTGTGTTAAATAACATGCTATATGAAGGTAACCCAGACGCAACGATTATTGGCCTATTTAACGAAGGTTTGTATGGTTATGATGAAAACTTCACAATTGATGATTCAGGTTTTGCTAAAGTTGATTTTGACGTAGAGAACAAACAAGTTACCATCACTATTCCAGAAGGTCAAAAATGGGACGATGGCGAAGACTTAACAATCGATGATGTTATTTGGCCATATTATGTAGTAGGTCACCCAGACTATCAAGGTATTCGTTATGGCGAAGATTTTGAAAACGTTGTGGGAATGAAAGAGTATCACGAAGGTTCAGCTGAAGAAATTAGCGGTTTGGAACGCGTGGATGATTACACATTAAAAGTAACTTATAACCAATTCCCTAACTCAATGCTTCAAGCAGGTGGTGGGATTTCAAGTTACATTCAACCAAAACATGTCTTCGAAGGTATCGAAGTGAAAGATATGTTAGACTCAGAACCAGTACGTACTAAACCAGTTGGTTTCGGTCCTTTCCGAGTAACCTCAATTACACCAGGTGAAGCCGTTACCTATGAAGCGAACGAATATTATTGGAGAGGTCGCACAAAAATTGATGGTGTTCAATTAGAAGTGGTTAACCAATCAACAGCAATTGCTGAAATGCAAGCAGGTAATTACGATATTGCCTCTTTACCAGCTGACTCTTACGACTCTTATAAAGATTCTGAAAACTTCACTGTCTTAGGTGATGTACAAAATGCCTATACTTATATTGGATTTAAGTTAGGGAAATTAGAAGAAGGCGAAAACGTTCCTGATGAATCATTAGTAGTAGCAGACAAAGCAATTCGTCAAGCAATGGCCTATGCAGT
>NZ_KV805820.1:23657-25661 GCF_001811625.1 Globicatella sp. HMSC072A10
ATTCGTCAAGCAATGGCCTATGCAGTTGATAATGATGCTATCGGTGAAAGATTCTATCAAGGTTTACGTTGGAGAGCAAATGCGCCAATTACACCAAATTTTAAAGATTACTATAATGCTGAATTACCTGGATATACTTATGACCCAGAAAAAGCAAAACAAATCTTAGCTGATGCAGGTTATACTGATGCAGATGGTGATGGCTTCATTGAAGATAAAAATGGTGAACCATTCACTTTAGGATTTGCTTCAATGTCTGGTGGCGAAACCGCACAACCATTAGCAGAATACTACATGCAAGCTTGGGCAGAAGTGGGTATCGATGTTCAATTAGTTGACGGCCAATTAATGGAATTTAATTCATTCTACGATGCTCTTAAAGCAGATGATCCAAAAATTCAAGTTTACCAAGGTGCATGGGGAACAGGTGGTGATCCAAACCCAACTGGATTATACGGACGTACTGCATCATTTAACTACACTCGTTGGGCTACGGAAGAGAATGATAAGTTATTAGCAGCTATCAACTCTGATGATTCATTTGATGATGAATTCCGTAAACAAGCTTTCAATGATTGGCAAGCTTACTTCATGGAAGAATTACCAGTGATCCCAACATTATTCAGATATAGTGTGGTAGGGGTTAACAACCGTGTTAAAAACTACGATATGAAAGTCGGATCAGATTTAACTTGGGTTGACGTAGCTCTTACAGCAGACGCACCATATTAACATAATGTTGCCTCCAACAGGGGACTCGTAAGAGTCCTCTATTTTTTATGAGTTATTTTCTTACTTTCTAAGTGTATTGAGCAATTTTTTGAAAAAGGGTACTATTAAAAATAATAATACTATTAAAATGGTTGGAAACTTCTAATTGAATTTCTTGATTTTATCATAAACTTACGCTATCATGAAACTTGTAAGATTATTTTATTTATTTTGGAGGGATAGTATGAAAAAATCTTTAACAAAAACTTTTGCTGTAGGAGCTTCTGCTTTAGCAATTAGTTCAATCGCAGCTAATTCAATGGTACCGTTTGTTTCTGCTCAAACGAATGTACAATTGAATACGACTTTTGAAAATAATGAGGAGTCAATTGAAGGTGGCGTTTTACGTTATGCTTTAGTTTCTGAATCTCCTTTCGCCGGTGTATTAAACTCAATGTTTTATGATGGCGCACCAGATGGATCTATTATCGGATTCTTCGATGAAGGATTATATGGTTATGATGAAAACTTTACCATTGATGATTCTGGTTTTGCTAAAATTGATTTTGATGTTGAAAATAAACAAGTAACGATTACCATTCCTGAAGGACAAAAATGGGATGATGGTGAAGATTTAACGATTGATGATGTTATCTTCCCTTATTATGTAGTCGGTCACCCAGACTATCAAGGTATTCGTTATGGAGAAGATTTTGAAAATGTTGTAGGTATGAAGGATTACCATGAAGGTAAGTCAGAAGAAATCAGTGGTTTAGAACGTGTAGATGATCACACCTTAAAAGTTACTTATGAAAATTTCCCTAATTCAATGCTTCAAGCAGGTGGTGGGATTTCAAGTTACATTCAACCAAAACATGTCTTCGAAGGTATCGAAGTGAAAGATATGTTAGATTCAGAGCCAGTACGTCAAAAACCAGTAGGATATGGTCCATTTAAAGTAACATCAATTATTCCAGGTGAAGCTGTTACTTTAGAAGCGAATGAATATTACTGGAAAGGCCGTCCAAAATTAGACGGAGTTCAAGTTGAAGTGGTTAACTCATCAACTTCAGTCGCTGAAATGCAAGCAGGTAACTATGATATTGCTGAATTACCTGCTGACCAATATGAAACTTATAAAGATGCTGAAAACTTCCAAGTTTTAGGAACAATTGGTAATAGTTATACTTATATTGGCTTTAAATTAGGAACATTTGAAAATGATGAAGTAGTCCCTGATGATTCTGTCGTAGTAGCAGATAAAGCAATTCGTCAAGCAATGGCCTATGCAGT
>NZ_KV805820.1:25761-26593 GCF_001811625.1 Globicatella sp. HMSC072A10
ATTCGTCAAGCAATGGCCTATGCAGTTGATAACGATGCTATCGGTGAAAGATTCTACCATGGTTTACGTTGGAGAGCAACTTCACCAGTAACTCCTAACTTTACTGCTTACTTCAATGATGAAATTGAAGGATACAACTATGACCCAGAAAAAGCAAAACAAATCTTAGCGGATGCAGGCTATACTGATGCAGACGGTGATGGCTTTATCGAAGATAAAAATGGTGAACCATTTACATTAGGATTTGCATCGATGGCAGGTGGCGAAACAGCTCAACCATTAGCTGAGTACTACATGCAAGCTTGGGCTGAAATCGGAATTAATGTTCAATTAGTTGACGGCCAATTAATGGAATTTAATTCATTCTACGATGCTCTTAAAGCAGATGATCCAAAAATCCAAATCTTCCAAGGGGCATGGGGTACAGGTGGCGATCCAAACCCAACAGGACTATTTGGACGTAATGCTTCATTTAACTTCCCACGTTGGGCAACAGAAGAAAATGATAAGTTATTAGAAGCAATTAATTCTGATGAATCATTCGATGAAGAATTCCGTAAAAAAGCTTTCAATGATTGGCAAGCATACTTTATGGATGAATTACCTCTTATGCCAACATTATATCGTTATTCAGTAGTAGCGGTTAATAATCGTGTTAAAGGCTATGATATTCAAATTGGTGCAGATACACCATGGTATGATGTAACATTGACATCAGAAAATCCATATTAATAGTGAATCAATGAATTTGAAGACTGGACAGAAAAATAACATTCTGTCTGGTCTTTTGTATTTTTTATTGGCTCTTTGTCAAATGGTGTGGGTCACGGAA
>NZ_KV805821.1:0-5711 GCF_001811625.1 Globicatella sp. HMSC072A10
CTTAACCTGGATAAATCATCTAATGATGTGATGGTGATCTTTGCAATTTCTGACATAATCATTCCCCATAATGGAATCATTATATCAAAAAAGATTACCTCAATTGTTTTTGTAACTGGGGAAAGTTACGTGCAACAAATTGGGTAATCTTATTGTAACTTTTAAACCATTCCATTAGGCTTATTGAATATGGTACTTTTCTTTAGTATATGTTAATGATTTATCCAATAGCTCTTCTAAGACGCTCATATCAATGTCAGCTAATTTATTAACGTAGACACAGCCTCTAGCCTTTTTAATCTTACCTAGCTTATCCAATAACTCCTTACGTTCAGGAAAATCTTGGTCGAGATACAGACTAATTTTCGCTTTTCGCGGTGAGTAAGCCTATAAGGTGGCATCCCCTTCGTGACCTGAATCATACACATAATGGTATTGACCAAAACCAATAATATTGGGATACCAAACAACAGCATCTTCGCCTGAAACACGCTTATAAAATGCTAATAATTCATACGCGTCGGCTTTTTTATAATCAGAG
Source organism: Globicatella sp. HMSC072A10 (assembly GCF_001811625.1). Classification (NCBI taxonomy): domain Bacteria; kingdom Bacillati; phylum Bacillota; class Bacilli; order Lactobacillales; family Aerococcaceae; genus Globicatella; species Globicatella sp. HMSC072A10. The sequence continues at coordinate 542 of NZ_KV805821.1, forward strand.
GGTAAGCTTTCAATTACTTCTGCAACTGTCTGTCCAGTTGGGGCAAATTTTGCCATTTTAACGCCTACTTTCTACCTAAAGCTCGGTTCTCTGATGAGTAATAATTCACCATCTCAACACAGTCTAACTATTCTTTCGGCTCTTCAACGGGAGATTTTTCGCCGTCTAATAAAATATTGTTGTTGCGGTCTACTTTAACGAATCCTTCTTTTGAATTAAAATCTTGATTGATACCCATTTTATTTTTTAATTTATGGAACATCTTATATTGATGTTTGCGGATTAATAGATACGCTAATGAAGCGACAAATATAAATGGTGTTACTGACAAAGCAGCTACTAAACCAATTACTAATCCCCAAGCTAAAATAAAGAAGAAGTTTTTAAAGACTCTCGCAAATGGTAACCAGAAAGGTAAGCCTTCAGAAGTAAAGTAATCTACTTCACGTAATGATAAAGTAAGCGTACTAAAATCAACTGATTCTGTTTGTTGATTTTGTTGTTTTTCTAATTCACGAATTTCATCTTCTAAAACAATTTTATCGGCTTCTAACTCTTCACGTTCGCTAAAACGTAAATTATCGTCTTCTAATTTCTTATTAATTTCATCTAAACGAGCTTTTTTCACTTCAAGGGTTTCGCCAGTATTTTCAATATCATCCGTCACATCGCGACTTGAAATATTAAAAGATTGAACATGATAATTCTCTTTTAAAGCTTGCACAACTGTTTCAAAATTATCTTTTGGAATCTCTGCTACGACAGATAACTCCGTCCCTATAAAGTCAGTATAATAGTTAGTCGCATGGTTTGAATCTTGTGATTGAATAATACCGCCATTATCGGTAATTAATTTCATCACACTTTCAGCATCTTTATCATAGTCTTTCGTTTCTAACGTTCCGTAAGCATCATAACTCACTTGTTGACTCTCAGAATAATAATCACTTGATGATTCTGAATATTGCTTGGCTGTATTATTATAAGAAGTATTAGTAGAAGTATAAGGTAAGGTCCCATCACATCCTGCTAACACAACCATTATAGCGGCTAATCCAAATAATCTTTTCTTTTTCATTGGCTTGTTCTTATCCTAGCTGTCTAAGATAATGCTCCTTTCTTGTCTTGATTGTTCTAACAATTTCCTACAATATCGCAATATTATATTTTAAGTATAACAAAACTCACCAAAAAAAGCCTTTACAAGCTATTGATAAGGTATGATTTAATAAAATTTTAAAAATCAATATACGATGAGGCTTTGGTGATTCGCCTAATGATTGTTACTCGTTGCAATAAATCTGACGATGGATTTTGAGCAACACCTTAGTCAATGTGACCAAGTACATGCCTGAATTCCTTGCCGTTTGTGGATTTAACTTAGAACGAAACGCCAGCTTTTCTTACAAAAGCTGGCTACTGGGGAAGTGACCGAATCCCCTATACAGGCTAGTTTCAACCTAAGTGACCGCATTTCCCTACATAGACACCCTCGTATTACAGCGAACTAAATTAAATTAGAAGAACCCCAAACGAAACGACATCACGTTTTCTACACAGGCAGGCTTTAAAATGAGTGACAGTATCCCACAACATTTCTCATTAGAAAAAAAGGTGATAGGTCCCGCTACCTTCCTTTGCAGTCAGATAAACCTATCACCTTCATCTAAAAAAAAGTTCATGTTACCAACGACTCTTTCTTCCAATACCATTACCATAAATATTCTGTCCCTATAGAATTTATCGATAAACAAGTATAAATTGTCGTTCAAAACAATAGACTTTATATTTATTATAACGGAAACATCATCGATAGTCATCCTATCACCAATCAACTGTTCAACATAAAGCCAGAGCACCCATTATATTATGCAAAACATCAGAATGAAACAAGTAACTCAGAAGCAGCGAAAGAGCCGAGTCTTATCTCAAAGGAATTAGGAGGCATCCGTTATGACAATCTATCTTGAAGTACAAAAGCAATTAGAGTATTTAAAATTTAAATCAGCACAGCACTACTTAGAACAATTATATCAAACCCATCAACTGACTGAGGCAGAATTATCTGGACTATATAAAATACTGGCCAAAGAAGTGGATGCAAAGAACGTGGGATTGGTGGCGAATCTAAAGTGAGACAAATCGGAATTTTTAAGTTAGCTTTTATGTCAATATCTCCTATGCTCTTTTATTATTCTTTTATTATTTTAACAGTACTACTACTCGCTTTTATACTACCAACTTGACTTTTCTCTTGGTTGAAAATATAATTTAGTTAGAAAGTATGAATTTCTAACCTAGGAGGTTTTGTTATGTTAGTTGAACTAAAAGCTAAATCACAAGTTACTATCCCGAAAGACATCGTAAACTCTATGGAATTAAATCAAGGTGATCAATTTGAAGTCATAGAGGATAATGGAAAAATTGTACTTGTTCCAGTTGCAATCTATCCAGAGCATGTCATAAAAAATTTAAAAGCTGAAGTAAAAGAGATTAAAGAATCGATAAAAAATGGAGAAAGACCAATCTTTGATTCCATTGATTCTCTATTTGAGGAGTTAGACAAGTAATGTCCTATAAAATTACTTATTCGAAAGCCTTTAAAAAACATTACAAAAAACTATCTGATACTGAAAAGAAACAAACGAAAAAGAAACTTAAATTTTTCGTAGAAAATCCTAATCACCCTTCCCTAAGAACCAAAAAGATACAAGGTACAGATGGCATATGGGAATCCTCTGTTAACATGGATATTCGTATTATTTGTTTCTATGAAAATAATGAATTGGTATATCTTTTGGACATTGGGCACCACGATATCCTGGACAAGTTTTAAAAATAGTACCTTAATAAAACATGAGTTAAAAGCGAAAGTTTTGTGGGAGTGAACTAGAAGTTGAAAATCAAATGATTTTCGCTTCGTCTGTTCACTCCCATTTTTTATACTTCTATATTTTTTAATCCTAACTATGCAATCTAAAAATATTAAAAATTATAAAACTAAATTAGCCACTTAAATTATAAACCCTCCATCTATTTTATGATTGAAAATGAAGTTGCTAGTTGCTGATCATTCCACGGTTTCAATACAACAGTCGCACGTTACTTAAGAATCGGGTAAGCTAAATGACTCGACCGAAATTATAAGCGAACTGCAAAAAGGTCAGATAGTGACTTTGCATATGATTCGACGATTCAGACATATGCTACGGTATAGAAAAAAGTAAAAAAACATCTCAAAACGTTATGATTGTAGTGACATACAACCAGTTTCCATTCTTAACTCCCATGCTCCTGACTGACTTTACTCCACTTCCAGCCATTGCCATTGAAAATCAATGGTGACTTGATGAGACATTTTAACAGCAAGATAGAGCTGTTGAGCTTCTTCAAGTGGCACACCTTCTCTTACATAAGCAAAGCCCTTTTGCCCATTTTTAGGACGGTACTCAATATGATAAGTCGTGCCAAAGGCGACACCATATAAATAAGTCTTCTGCTTGGCATCATCAATCCATTCTAATAACACATATTCATCATAAGCATTCACTGCCATGGTTAAGGCCGATTGAATGTCTTCTATCGATGGATCGGTAGTCGTTGTTTTATGCGTTGATAAATGTAACCCAGGCGTCACGATTTTGTGGACTGGATTAACATCTGGTGTATGAGTACTTAATGACTCCTCAGCTGATTTTTCGCTAGATGTTTTCTTCTTAAACCAATCAAATAATCCCATACTGATTCCCCTTTCATACTGACTCTATTTTAACAATTTTTCAAAGAAAATAAAATCGTTAACCGATAGAGAATGAATATAGCGTGAGGATCAACTAACATTTTGATTGACAAACAATCGATTTAATAAAAAAAGATAGCTTAACTAACCTTCGATAAAGATTAGCTACACTATCCCATTAATATTGTGATGGTAATTCCATTTGATTCAAAGTTTTTGGCGATGAGGCTTAGGAGTATGGTATAAACCTTAAAAATTCTGTTGTGTTCTAATAGTATATTTTATCGCGTAGTGGTTAATTGGTTTCAACTTTGCACAAATTAGACAAACAAAGTGAGATTCATTTAATTTTCTACTTCTGGCCAAATGCTAACGGTGCAGATTTAGACAGACAAAGCAAAAACAAACATTTTTCTACTTCTGCTCACACTCCAAAATTATCATATCAACGATTATTCTTCACTTGTTTCTTGTGACGTCTCTACTTCGTTTTCAGCATTAGAATCCATTGTCGATTTAGCTTCAACTTCTTCCACATAAGTAAAGGTATAACCGTCTTTGTAAGTTAAATCGCCATTTTCTTCAACATGAAATTCCCATTCAAATTGAGTATTATTGCCCACTCGAATTCTTAAAATATTTTCGTCATTATAAAGTGAAGGTTGGTGAATGACGATGGCTAATTTAGGAAACGGTGCTACTTGGTCATAGGTGATTAATTCAATGAATGGCAAATCATCTCGTTGCTCAGTTGAGGGTTTCATATTGGGATTAATTAAACCAGTTAAACCATCATTGACAGCATTGCCCCATTTTAATAATAAAGAAAACAATGGATCTTCTTCGACTTGGGTAGCCGTGTCATATATTAACATGACTTGATTATCGCTAATAGAAATGCCTTCAACCATCGATTCACCGGTATATTGATAATAGCCTTCTGGAATGGTCAACTCAGCGGCATTCACTGGATTAGTCAAAAACAAGGAAACAAGCAACATAAAAACAACTGACAATGAACATTTTCTCATCATTTACCCTACTTTCTCTTTAGATTCTAATTTAATCATATCATTTTTCGGGGGGGTATCAAGAACTTTCTTTGCGCCATTTTCTCATGGATGAAAATCGGTAAAACGTGTGGTTTAGACCGTAAAAGGGAGTGGGCATAAACTTTTTAAATTCTGTTCAGTCCTACCTATTTAATGAACTGCGCAGTGGCTGAGTGGTCTCAACCTGCGTCTTAAGATAGCTGAGTATAATCTTGAAAAGTCCAGTCAAGTGATTGCTCGATAATTAAAAGCGCAGGGGTTGAGTGGCATCAAACTGCGTCTTAATGAGGCTGAGAATAATCTTGACCAATTCACTCATATTAGTGCTCGATAATTAAAAACGCAGAGGTTGAGTGGCCTCAAACTGCGTCTTTCGACT
>NZ_KV805821.1:5811-17704 GCF_001811625.1 Globicatella sp. HMSC072A10
CGAAAATCATTTGATTTTCTACTTCTTGCCCACTCCCAAAATTTTCCAAAATCATTACTATTGAAATAAAGCAAAATAATTAACCCACATCATTTGACAAAGAGTTATGATAGTTTAATCTATTTTTCAAAAAACCATTTCTTAGGAATGAAACCTTTACCGGCATTTTTCACGGCACTACCGACTGATTTCACCACAACTTTACTATTATTGGATAAGATTTCTCCCATATAGCTAATTGAATTCACGGAGGCACTACGGCGAATTTTATTTTTCTCTTCATTGCGATCCATTCCTAGATACGTTTGGGCAATTAGACCAACTCTCAGCGTTAAGAAGGCATTAATCGAGCCTTCCATTAAACTGGAGACAACTAAATTGGTAATAGGAACCATTCCTGGAATAGCTGAAGCGATACTTTCACCAATCACTGAGGTAATTAAAGGTTCCATTTGTCCTTCAATTAAGTCAGCATCTTCAATCGTGCGAGCCATTAAAACGACCGATGCCACTTGAACATACAGCTTAGCCATGCCTTTTAAAGTAGGTCTTGTTTGATAAAAATTACTTAATTGCCATACCATTCGTAACAACGAAAATAACACGACCAAACTATCTAAAGCACCATTTTGTGAAATTGCGGTTGAAAGAAAGATCGCATTCGCATTTTCCTTGATTAATGGTAAAGAGCGCTCGTGTAATTGGATAAAGGCTTTATCAATCACACTGGATAATGGCATCTCTGTTTGATCAAAATCAAAATCCGCTAAATTAGGATTGTCCTGTAAAATTTCTTTAACCTTCAGCAAATAAATATGAAATTCCGCTTCACTAGCATCATCTGCTAATTCAACAATTTCGGGCTGTTGTCCCCAAGTTTTGTAAATTTTAAAGCCCAGATAAACAAGGCCGATTAATAACAGTCCCGCTACAATCATCCCCATGATAGGATGTAATAATTGGCTAAAGAACTGATAAGTCAACATCAATTGGTTGACAATAAAAAGGGTAAAGATGGCCACTAAGAAATACAAGAGCCATTTTAATAAGCGACTTAAATCTTGCCACCATTTATTCATATTATCATTCCTTTACTGATTCTTTCACACTCTTATTATATCTTAAAAAGCTGACCGAATGTGAAGGGAAGCGTCTTTATGATTTTCAATGCCTAGGGCATTGGGTACAAATGCTTAAAAATTGTTAAAACAAAAGGGGCTGGCGATTTTTGCCATGGAAGTTTAAAGTTTTTTCCTTAGAATACGACAACATACAAAGAACTAATTCTAGTCGATTTGGTGCCTTCGGTATGAGAGTTTAGAGTCTTGCCTTAGAGTACAACAACATACCAAGAACTAATTCTATACGATTTGGCGCCTTTAGGCTTGGGAGTTTAGAGCCTTGCCTTAGAATACAACAACATACCAAGAACTAAAGCTAGGCAATTTAGCGCCTTTGATATGGGGGGTTCAACGCCCTTCCTTTGAGTATCAAAGCATACAAAGACTTTTATAAGGTCTTGCGCGTTTAGGCGTAGAACCCCTTCTTGAGTACTAAATCATATAAAGAGCTAAGTCTATCTTACCGAACAATACCAATAAAAAAATCGGCCTCACGACCGATATTGATAGCCTTTTATGCTGTCAATTGTGCTAAAAACTCTTGTTTCCAACCGATATGCTCATCAAAACATAAGGCAAATTCAAAGTCTTTCACATTTACTTGTACGATAAACTGATTGTGTGCATATCGCACCATCAAGACTAAATCCTCAAGCGTACGACCGAAATACCAAAAATGCTGGTTATCCTCACTATTAGCCTCAATATCTTATTTAATGGTTTCAACTAAAGCTGGTATAGTCTGAGTATCTGTATTAAAGATTAAGCCATATTCATGTTCGGTCATCAGATCGACTTCATACCAATAGTGAATGCTATGGTCATATTGTTGTTTTTCTAGTTGTTTCATTATTACACCTAATTTCCTCTTTAATTTGGATATGATTAGCTAAAATCTGTAATTCGTTTCATAATCTTATTTTATCATATATTAGGATAAGAGTTCATCCAATAATTGATGCATATTCTTATAAGACGTTACTTCTGAATCTTCTATATCCAATGTAAGCCAGTCATTAATAAAATATGTTTTTAATCCGGCAGAGCGAGCGGCTGTAACACCGGTTGGAGAGTCTTCAATTGCAATTACTCCATCTAGTGTTGATCCGGTTTCTTCTAACACTCTGAGATAAATTTCAGGATTAGGTTTTTGATGAGTTATCATATCGCCATAGACTTTAGTTGAAAAATAATGCTGAATATCTAGCTGTCCCGTAATCTTCTCAGCTCTTTCAGTGTAGGAAGTCGTCGCAATAGCTATTGGAATATTATGTTCTTTTAATGTTTCCAAAATTTCTTTAACTCCTGGCATTAATTGAACTTGATTAGTCGCAATCATTTCCAAAATATAAGCTTCACGATATTCTCGCATTTTTTGAGTTAAAGCCGGATCACCAGTACGTTCGGTAATCACACGATTATTATCTACAATACTTTTACCACGCATGCTATTAACGAAATCGAGACCAAAGTCATATCCATAATGTTTAAAGGCATCATCCCATCCTTTAGCATGAATATCTTCTGTATTACATAAGGTACCATCCATATCAAAAATTGCTAATTTTATTTGATCGATTTTCAAACTGTATCCTCCTTCGAATCCATTTTCATATTTTGTTTTTCTAACCTTTCACGTAAACTATCTTCAAACTTAATTTCTTCTTGAAAAATAAACCATTCTAAAACTAATCCAGTAATTAAACAACCTAACAAACAATAGATAAGAATGTTCCCTATTTGCTCAAGCTCTGTCACTGATAATTGTACTACATTTAAAAGAAATTGTAAGGAATAATACCATATTATAAATATAACGAACATCGCGCCAAACTTGAAAAATGGAGCTCTTTGGTCAAGTTGTAATTTACGAAAAACAGGAATCAAGACCATCACTAATAATAACGAGACTGATGCTATTTCTAAAAAAATGAAGGATGCTTTTATACCAACCGTGACCATCGAAATTATAAAAGTTATGATAATTCCTATTATAATCAGTAACTTTTGCCACAAACGATATTTACTAACGATTTTATCGTGTTGCTGTTCCATTTTAGATTTTATTTTTACTCGAACATCCGAAATTTTAGCAGTTCTCTTTTGATTTAATTGTACTAATTCAGCATCATATTGCTGTCTTGATAGCTCATCTTTAAAAACCTCTTGAGCTTGACGTAATTGGGTAATGGTTTCAATATAAATAATGTCACTGATTTCTTCTAAAGCTTGTTGTTGATTGACCGTTTGAAGCTTCTGTATTATCAATGTTTGAATTTCTTTAGTCGATAATTCAGGATTAATCGATAACCATTGATAGTAGTTTTTCATCAAGTATCACCCTTCAAAAAAAAAGAGTAAACCATCTTTCAACATTAAACTGTTAGTCTGGTTTACTCCTTATATTTTTATTCTGCCAATTGTTTCTTACACATTTCATATAAGCCTTGCATATAGCCAATACCGATGGCACGATCATATAAACCATAACCTGGTCGACATACTTCACCCCAGATTGCTCGGCCATGGTCTGGGCGAATAATCCCATCATATCCTACTTCAACCAAAGCTTTCATTATTTCAGCCATATCTAAATCACCTTCAGGCGAATAATGAGCAACTTCCGCAAAATGTTTTTCACCTAAATAGCGAACGTTTCTAAAATGAACGAAATTAATTCGATCTCCCATTTCACGAATGATAGCTGGAATATCATTATTCGGGTCTGCACCTAAAGAACCGGTACAAATCGTTAATCCATGATGTTTTGATTCAGTGATCGATAAGATGCGACGTAAGTCTTCCGCATTTTTAGTAATTCTTGGCCAACCAAAAATTTCCCAAGGTGGATCGTCTTGATGAACCGCTAAATAGACATCCGCTTCTTCACAAGCGTCTATAATCGACTCTATAAAATACTTATAATTTTCAAAGAGTTGTTCTTCTGTAATGCCTTCATACATTTTTGTTAAACGTTCGAATTTATCTAAGCGTTCTTTTTCCCAACCAGATAGTTTAAATCCTCCGGTTTGTTTTTGGACGTGATTAAAGACTTCCGTAGGTTCCATACCATCAATGATACTTTGATCGAAGACTAATCCATATGAACCGTCTTCAAACTGATAATTTAAATCTGTTTTTAGCCAACCGAATACCGGTTTAAAACTATAACAAATAACTTTAACACCACATTGACCTAAATTACGGATTGTTTGAATATAATTTTCAATATACTTATCACGTTCAGCTGTCCCTGCTTTTATCGCATCATGGACCGATACAGATTCAATTCCATGTAATTCTAGTCCTGCTTCATTGACTTGTTTTTTTAACGCTTCAATTTCTTCAATTTCCCAAACGTCGCCTGGTAATTTATTTAACAATGTCCCGACTACTCCATGCATTTGTGGAATCTGACGGATATGCTCAATCGGAATATTGTCATCTTTACCGTACCATCTAAAAGACCATTTCATGAAATCTCTCCTTTCTTAAAAGTCATCATCGAAGTCATCTTCATCAAAGGTTGTTTCTTCAGCTAATTGACTAATATGCCAATGACTGATACCTGATGTTGCTTGTGTTTGAATTGACTCAATTGCTTCTTCAATCGAAGTGCCAATTAATCGTTGATTAACAGCTTCAATTAACATCGGTAAATTAACTCCTGATAACACATGGCATTTACTTTTCAATGAATCTTCTAATCCATTTATGGTCATTAATGACTGATTATATGGACTCGCAGATAATAGATCGGTTAATATTAGGACACCGTCTCCTTGATTAACGGTTTGTATTGCCTTCGCAATATCGTCACCTAATTCCTCGATTGCTTGCCCTTTTTTTAAAACACAAGCTGCTAGTCCTTCTGTGTTACCAAAGATAACATCGACTGAGTCGATTAAACCTTGTGATAATGTTCCGTGAGAAGCTATTACGATGCCAAACATTTAATTTCCTCCTTTAAAATAAGCAATAATCGTATTAATATTCTTCCAATTGACCTCAGTTGAATTTAAATCACCACGATCTAAATAATAACTTTCCGCTGATTTTTGCGAACTGATTATATAATGATAATGACTTGTGCCAGCTTGTGGCATTATTCCAAATTGCTGACATTTATCTTGTTCTTTTTTAGACTGGGTAAAACAATATAATGCGTTATCACTACCAATAGAGTCTAAATAATAGAGTTCGCCTCTCTTCACAAATAATTGCTTTACTAACTCTATTTGTTCAAAACCATAAGTGCCATTTGGAATTAAAATATAAGCAATTCCTGGATCTCTTCGTTGATACATTAACTCCAATATCGCAAGAATGGAAGATGTGTTCCGAACCACATTTTTACGACGACTGACGCCACGAGATACTTTACTCGCTATCAAGAAAAAAGCCATTACAGTGATACTGACTAACCAAGTTTTATAGTCTCTAAAATCGATGGCAAATTGACTAAGTTTTAAATACATAAAAAGTGCCAATAATCCACCTAAAAATAATAATCCAGCCGACATCATGATATATTGAAAGGTTTTTTTCTCTTGTTCTTTCACATCAAAAAAATCATATGAACCAAAGTGTTGTTTCGGTGTATCATAATAGGTTGCCACTACTTGTCGTGCTTTTTTTGGATTTCCTACAATGATAATTTTGCCGAAATCTTGTTTATTATTCGTTAACTCTTTCACTTCGATATCTTCACGAAATTGATAGACATCTTTAACAAATGAATGAATAAAACGATTGATTTGAACGGTTGATTGTCGCTTATTAAAGACAGTACGATAGCGAAATAACCAGTCTTTTAATCGCTCTTCACTTTGATTCATAATATCCCGACTTTCTATAATGTGATGTTAAATTTCCCTAAAACTTCTTTTAAGCTATGTTTTTCAGCAGATGGTGTTTGTTGGAAATAAATATTTTCAACACCATATTGTTGATGCATTTCTTTTAGCATTTCTGCATCTTCTTGATTTATGTATACAGATTTAGTTACACGAATATCTTTAGAAGAATCTTTCTCAGCGACACCACCGATATTCAATTCTTTGATTTCTACTCCGTCTTTTACTAATTCGTACATTGATTTAACTGATTTTGTTAATAAAATACAGTTGTAATCTTTTAAATTATAATCGTGCCAGTAAGATTTCATGCGATCCATAGTCGTTACGATTGTCTTTTGACCCGTACGACTTCCTGCTGACATGTAAATTTCACGCATAAACTTATCCATTGCTACCACATCATCCACCACAAAAATTGAGTTAACTCCATTTCGTTGAGATAAGGTAATCATTACTTGTCCGTGAATCAATCTTTCATCCACGCGAGCTAAATTAATTCGTCCCATAATATACTACTCCTTTTATTGTTATAGAATACCAATTGCTGCTAATACGACTAAAATAGCCGTTAGGATTAATAGAATATTGGTCACTTTTAATCCTTTCTTTTGATAGTAGAAATACACAAACATTACTGTCGCTAGCGGCAAGATACCAGGTAAAATTTTATCTAATAATTCTTGAATGACAAAATCGCGTCCAGAAATGTTAAAAGCAAGTGAAGAGGACACTTTAACATAGTTAGCTGCTAAAATTCCCATCATAAACATCCCTAAAATAGATAATACATCAATAATTTGTTGTAATCCTGAACTTTGTAAAATATCTCCTGCGTCACGACCTAATTTAAATGATGAACGAGCGAAGAATAAACCAATTAAATATTGATAAGTTGCAAACAATACAAATGGAATGATTGCTCCTAATCCAGATCCTGCTTGAGCCCATGGAACTGCAATGGCGATGAAGATATATTGAATAGTACCAGAGTCAATCGCATCACCAATTCCTGCTAAAGCTCCCATTAAACCGGCTTTTGTATTATAAAGTAAGTCATCCGAAACAGTTACTTCTTCACCATTGTATTCTTGTAACGCTCTTTGTTCTTCCATTGAAGCCATTAATCCAGTAATCACTCCACCACCCCATGTTAATTGGGTATTGAAGAATAATAACTGACGTTGATATGCCGCTCTTAGTTGATCTTCATCTTTATATAATTTTCGTAAAATAGGCATTAATGCATATAATAACGAAGCTGCAAGATAACGGTCGAAAGAGTGGGGTATTTCATTGGCCCAATGCCATCTTAAATAAGCTTTTGTTACGTCTTTCGTTGTAATTTTCTCAGGAGCTAAATGTGAATTTTGAGTTGTTTGTTTCATTTCCTTATTAGTTAATTCCATTGTTTTTACCTCCTCTAATTAAAATCCATCGTCAAAACCGTCGTCAAATCCATCATCAAAGGCGTCACCACTTTCAGATGAGCTTGCTGTTGATTTTGCTTCTTTTCCACTTGCTGAACGAGCAGTAACATAAATAATTGCTATCATAATACCAAAGATTGCGTATGTTACCATTGTGATACCTAATGAAGAAAGAGTGACTGAAATGAAATATGCTAAGAAGAAGAAGACTAATAAGTCTTTACGTCCAATAACATAAATCGTGGTCGCGATCCCAATCGCTGCTAACCCTCCACCTACTACGGTTAGAATATGAATAAAGACCGTTCCTTCTAACTTATTCATAAAGTCGGCGATAACAGGTGCACCCCAATAAAGTGAAACAAAGATTAATGGAACGAATAATAAGAATGATGCAATCGTAGGATAAGCTATTACCGTTCTACTGATTTTCTTATCATTAATATTATTTTCTAAAACTGCTGTATCCGTCATTTTACCTATAAAGGTATTTAAGAAGAAACGGAATTGATATAAATATGATCCTAATAATCCAACTGGCACTGCTACCGCAATCGCTGACTCCACGTTCATTTTACTTAATAAAGCAACCGGTACGGCAATTGCAGCTGCAACAGCTGGTTCTTGTGGCATTGAACCACCTGGAGAGAATACCCCCATATAAATTAATTGTAGTCCGGCAGTAATAATCATTGCTTGTTTCACATCTCCCATGACTAACCCACAAATAAAACCAGTCATTAATGGGGAGAAACGAAGCGTTAAGGTCATTCCACCTAATCCACGAGACATAACAGCGGCAACCCAAATCGCAATGAGTAAACTTTGCATTGCTGATAATGTTTCCATAGTAAAACCTCCTATTTATTTATATAATTTTCTAGTTCTAATATTGCTGATTTTAATACACTTTGATTGATTTCAAGAGGAATTAAATGAACTTTCTCTTTGCTATCGATAAATTCAACTAAATTATCGAGTAATTCTCCTTCTTCAATCTCAATATGCATTTCTTTTAATGATTTCGGTAATTTCAATTCATTATATAATGGTAATAATTCATCAATGTCAGCCCAACGTTTTTCGATAGCCATTTGATAAAGAATCCCATAAGCAACAATTTCGCCATGTAAATATTTTTTAACGGCTGGATAATATTTTCCTAAACCATCATGCATGGCATGTGCTGCTGCATTACGAGAATATTTACCTCCTAAGCCACCCACCATACCGGCAATCGCAAAGACAATTTCTGATAAACGATAGAATTCATCACTAATGACTTGATTCTTCATGTCTTCAATTGCTTTGGCCGCATCATTTAAAATTTGGTCTTTGGATAATACGGTAATATGTTGTGCAAGTTGTAAATAATTTTCCTTTTGTAAATGATCTTGTTTTAAAATTGCATCAGATTCATACCATTTTGCAATAGTATCCGCTAATCCAGCTACAAAATATTCAACGGGTGAATCAATAACGAGCTCTGGATCTGTAATTAGAAAAGCAGCCTGTCTTAAGAAATGTTCTGATTTTCCTTCAGATTCACCTGATTCCTTATACATAACAGAAAGTGGCGTCCAAGGAGCACAATTACTTGCTAAGGTTGGTACCACTCCGAAAGGCACGTTCGCAATATGAGCAGCATAACCTACCAAATCGGTTAATTTCCCACCACCAACACCAATAATGAAATCAATTGCTTGTTTTTCAACAATATCTTTAATTAAGCTCGCGCCATGATAACTACATTCACCAGTGTATTGGTGATAGGTGATATCCCCTTCAAAATTATCAATAAAACTTAAAAATGGTTTTGCCTTTTTCCAAGAAATAGTTCCATGCACAATTAAGATATTTTCTGCATGATATTCTTTTAAAAGCTTAGGGATATTTTGAAGTGCACCAATATGATATTGATAAAATGATGGTCCTATTTTTACCTGTAAGTCTGTTAACATGATTATCAAATCTCCTTATTTCATTACTGTTTGAACTGCTGTATGTGGTATTTGTCCATTTACAATCCGTTCAACATCATCTAAACATTTTAAACCCATACCTTCTAAACACTCTAATGTATAAGCCCCTGTATGCGGTGTCATCACTACATTATCGAATTGTAAGTAAGGGTGATCTCCTCGTCCTGGCTCAACTTCTAATACATCTGTACCTAAACCGGCAATTTTTCCTGAAGCAAGTCCTTCGACAATTGCTTCTTCGTCTAATAACGCACCACGAGCTGAGTTTGAAAGATACACATGATCTTTCATTAAATTAATTTGTTCAGTAGAAATCATATGGTAGTTTTCTTCTGTCAAATTCGCACATAAACAGATGATATCAGATTGCTTAAGTAATGTTTCAAAATCAACTTTATGAGCACCGAAACTTTCAATATAAGTTTGTGACTTATAAGGATCATAAGCTAATACATCACATTTATATCCATAACGTGCAATTTCAGCAACACAACTTCCTGTATTACCAATCCCAATGACTCCTAAAGTCTTATTAAATAAAGTACGTCCCACATAACTTGCTCGGTCTTCCCAATGATCTGATTTAACTGCTTTGGTCGATTCAGTCACTCTACGCATTACTGTCAGTAAGTTCGTAATATTTTGCTCGGCAACTGCGCCACGTTCAACTAGAGGAGAAACAATCGAAACAACCGTTCCGCATTCTTTAGCCGCTTCTAAATCGACATTGTTATAACCTATTCCATGACGACTGATAAGCAGTAAATCTTTTTTATTATCAAAGAATTCCCTTGTAAAAAACGGCGTTACACTTGAAATCACAATGTTAAATGGTGCTAACACTTCTGCTAACGCTTTTCCATCAATATCACTATCTACATCAATTCGCTCAACTTCACCAATTTCTTCTAAACGTTCAATGTGTTCAGGAAATATACGCCCATAACTACTTGAATTAACAATTGCAATACGATAATTATTCATCTTACTCTCCTTCATAAATCTCATCCGACAACTAAAATGTTTTTACACCCCCATGGAAGCCTTTTATTTTAAATTCATTATACAATAAATAATATTTTTTGTAAACTCTTTCAAAAATAAAATTTATTTTTTGTTCGATATCTTTTAAAATCTATTTATTTTTAGTATAATAGTCTTAATCAGAACTAAGTAGAAAAGAGGAACATCATGAATGATGATACAACCAATTATTATCTAAAACGTAAAATTAAAGCTTTAGGCAGTTCCTTAACCACGATTGAACAGCAAATTGCAGAATATTTAATTAACTCTGATGATTCAATCGGTAAAATGACTTTAGATGAATTGGCTACTTACATCAATGTTTCTAAGTCTTCCATATTTCAGTTTATAAAAAAATTAGGTTTTGAAGGCTATCAAGATTTTAAAATGTCAGTAGTTAAAAATATTTCTGAAATTCGCAATGATAATTTTTTAAGTAATTATCATGATATTGATCAAAAAGATAATACCTATGATATTGCAATGAAAGTTCTAAACTCGAATGTCCAAGCTTTGCTCGATCTTCGCTATAGTATTTCAGAAGAACAGTTAGATCATATTTTAGAAATAATAAATAAATCTACCACCCTTCATTTCTTTGGTCTTGGTGGTTCCTCGGTTGTGGCTTATGATAGTTACCATAAATTTATGCGTACCAAACATCATGTCAATTATATTCAGGACTATCATATGCAATTATCCTATACCACTAAAATGGGGAAAAACGATTGTGTCTTTATCTTTTCCCATTCTGGTATGACCAGAGAATCAAATATTTTAGCAGAGGAAGTAAAGCGAAATAAAGCGAAACTCATTGTTTTGTCAGGTATCAATCAATCGAATCTCGCACAATTAGCGGACGAAACAGTGATTATAACCACCGAAGAATCCGCCTTTCGAACGGAAGCTTTAATGGCAAGATTGGCATATATTAGTATGATGGACTTCATTTATATTAATGTGATGTTAACGGATCAAAAAAGAAATAACGAATCAATCGAAAACATTCGTAAAAGTTTACAAAGTTCTCGTATTCAATCGTAATTATTTAGAAGAATTCATAACACTTTTACAAGTAATGGTTTCAAAATGAAGGTATGGAGTTTTAAGTTTCACTGTTTTAAATTAAATAAATAGTAAAATAAATTTATACCATGTGTAATGATGTTTATACATGGTATTTTTTATTGTTAGGCTATGGCAAATCTCATTCATTCAACACAATAAAATAGGTAGACTCATTATGTCGCTTTCAACTTATTAAATTTGTCATATATTTTAATCGTAATTTATCCACTATGATAATTCTTCGTTGAGTCTGGGCATAAGCTTGATAAATTTAGTCAAGTTTATTGTTCGTTAATTAATAGCGCAGTGGTTGAAGTGGCCTCGAACTTCGTCTTAAAGACTTGTTTGAGGCCACTCAACTGTGCGGGGGGGTGGGAAGACGAAGCGAAAATCATTTAATTTTCTACTTC
>NZ_KV805821.1:17804-30381 GCF_001811625.1 Globicatella sp. HMSC072A10
ACGAAGCGAAAATCATTTAATTTTCTACTTCTTGCCCACTCCCATACTTATTCATACTATAAGAAAATTAATAGTTTCTGAATGACAAAGTTTCATAAAAAAACAAGATGTCTATTAAGAAATACAATAATGTTATCGGAGTTATAGCAATTCTTTTTAATTAATCATTATTACGATCATAAATTTTTTCCTACTAAATAACATTAGAGAGTACTAGTATTAGCACGCTTCATGCTAAAAAAACGACCACTGAAATTAATCAGTAGTCGTAGAAAGAGGCTTATTCAATGGTCAATTATTGTTTTACATATTCGCTTGCGATGTTACCTGCCTGGCGTCCGAATACGATGATGTCAGCAACTGCGTTACCACCGATACGGTTAGATCCGTGAACTTGACCGGTTACTTCACCAGCACCAAATAATCCTTCAATTGCGGTTCCATCTTCACGTAATACATGAGTTTCAGTGTCGATTTTTAACCCACCCATTGTATGGTGAATTCCTGGTGCAATTTTGATTGCGTAGTATGGCGCATGAAATAAGTCATATTCCATACCTGTTGTTCTTCCAAAGTCTTTATCTTCTTGGTTTTTAACAGCTTCATTCCAAGTGTCTAAAGTAGCTTTTAAGTTTTCAGCAGGAATTTCTAATTTTTCAGCTAATTCTTCAATTGTTTCAGCTTTGGTTACAATTCCTTTTTCTTCGTATTGGTTAATCGCTGTGACAGATTCTTTTAATCTTTGGTCTGCAATGATATAGGCATATTTTTCAGGTAAGGCAATAATGTTTGCGGAAACTTTATCACGAGTTAATAATTCGTCAGTGAAACGTTCACCTTGTTGGTTAACTAAGATACCGCCATCACCACGTACAGATTCGGTTACTAAGTATGAAGTCGATTGTTCAACGGTTGGGTGAATTTGAATTTGATCCATATCCACCACTGCTGCTCCTAATTCTTCAGCCATACGGATACCGTCACCGGTTGCGCCTTCATGGTTGGTCGTCACAAATCCTTCTAATTCTGGTTTGATTTCAGAAACCATTTCTAAGTTACCACCAAAACCACCGGTTGCGATAATCACCGCTTTCGCGTTAATCGTTTTTTCTTCTCCTTCAACCGTTACATTCACACCAGATACTCTACCATCTGTTTCATTAATTTTGGTTACTTCTGAGTTAACAAATAATGGAATTTCTTTTTCGTGAATATTTCTTAATAAACCTTCGACTAAATAACCACCGACAGCTGATCCATCTTCTGGACGGTGGATACGTTTAACTGAAGCACCACCAGAGAAAGTAATGTTGTTTAAAGTAATCCCGATTGAATCTAACCAGTCAATCGCTTCTGCTGAATGATCCACCATATAACGTAATAATTCTGGATCGTTAGTCCCTTTACCACCTTCTAATGTATCCTCATAGAATAAATCATTTGAATCTTCAATTCCTTGTTCTTTTTGGAATTTAGTTTCAGAAGCGTTCATTCCTCCTGAAGATTTAGAAGTATTCCCACCAGCAATCGGCATCTTCTCAAAGATTGCGACATCAGCACCTGCTTCTTGTGCGGTAATTGCTGCTGCCATCCCTCCACCACCAGCACCAATGATTACAATATCATAGGATTCCTTTAAGGTTGCAGGATCTGCATACCATTCTGATGTTTGTGAAGCTCCTGACGTTGTGTCGGCTTCCTCAGCTAATGTTGTTGTAATAGGTGCGCTTAATAACGCTGTTGATATAAGGCCAATCGCCCATTTTCTTAAATTCATTTCTCTTCCTCCAATTGTGAATTTATGAACTTATTCTAACATAATTGAAGGCTTGTTTCAATTGGTTTAAGAAAAAATTATAAGTTTTATTTATAAAGTGCAATAAAAATACATTCGAAAAAGATGCCTTACTTTGTGAAAATCAAACAGTGCTTACCACTACTCTTAAAATTTACAATAAGATTACCCAATTTGTTGCACGTAACTTACCCCTGTTACAAAAAAACTGAGCTAATCTTTTTTGATATTAAGTTTCATATAAGACAAGAACAATCCTAAAACGAACAGATAATTACGTTTTATTGTAATTAATCGTTGTTATTTAGTGGTGATTATGATACCATAGGTATATAAAAAGGAGGAATTCGTATGAAAGTGATTAAAATAGATATTCTCAACCACCCTTTATTCGAAGAGAAAGTGGAAGTAAACTTTTTATTAGATGCAAGAGTGACTACAGATGAAAAACATGAGTTATTAAATTTATTCAATAATTACTATCTAAATTATACTTACACTTTTACCGGTCTGAACGCTTCAGGTAAAACACAATTACTCAATACGATTTCATTCACTTTGAATTTACTGCAAGCACAACCGATCAATTACAGAATTTCATTTTTGCCAACAGATAATATTTTAAATTTAGACTTAGGTCAAACGATTACTTTTGTGATTTATTTTTATGAAAATCTTAATCAAAAACCTACTCTTAACCGTTTAGAAACAACAGTCAGTCGGAAAAGAGATGAATTGGACGGTCAAATCAAGTACATTATTGAGGAAGAATACTTAACTGTTAAAAAAACAACGGGTATTAGAACGAAGAAAGATATATTCAACTTTGAAAAAGGAAGCTATTTAAAAAAACATGAACGTAACAATGAAGATGTCTATCTAGGTCTTAGCCAAGATGTCTCAATGATGAATGTATTTTATAAAAAAAATGACTATCAAAGCCTTTACTTTAAAGACATGGTAAAGTTTACCAATTTTAATTTTTTTAGTGGTTATGATTCTATTCCTGAAGAAATCATAAAATTTCTAGATCCTTCAATCGAAAAAATTAACTTTATCTCAAAACAAGATAGTAATGAGATTGGTGTAGAAATTCATTTTAAAAATCAAGATCGTATAGTTAAATTGAATTCCGTTACGGACATCCATACTGTATTGTCCTCAGGTACAGTAAAAGGGATGAGCTTATTTATGGAAATGCTAGTCGTCCTAGAAAAAGGAGGCGTGTTAATTATCGATGAATTAGAGAATCACTTTAATCGTGAAATTGCCGCAACTTTAATAAAATTCTTTTTAGACAGAAAAGTCAATACTAATGGTGCTATATTGATTTATACCACCCATTATGCTGAATTATTAGATATGCTCGATCGTAATGATGCAATTTTTATTGTAAAAAAACAAGTAAAAATTAATGTCGAAAAACTATCAGCATCATTAAAAAGAAATGATGTTGCTCGCAGTGACCAGTTTATTAAAGGTGTTTTAGAAAATACTGCGCCTGACTATGAAGCGAAGATGAAGCTTACTCACTATTTAAAACGTCATTTTTAAAAGGTAGGTATAGCGATGATAAAAAATGCCATTCTTTGTGAAGGTTCTGCAGAAGAAGCTATTATCGAACTTTTATTAATGAACAATTGCCTTATTATAGAAAATGATGAAAGTTTATTAAATGAAGGTCCGATACGTACTAGAAGTGCTGACCAATTTGTTAATAAGCATTTAGGCTTCAGTTTTAAGGCAACTATTAATGTGTACCGCATAATTGATTCAAAAAATGAAAAATTTAATTTGAGTAAAAAAATCAAAAGATTTTTGAAGGTAAATTAATCATTCATAATATAATTACGAAACCAGAAATAGAAATATTAATCATTATTGCTGAAGGACACTTTGATAATTATTCAAGAAAAAAATCGAAGATAAAGCGAGTGAATATTGTAAAAATATCCTTAAAATGAAAGAAGTTAAATCATATCATTATGTTATGGCTTATTTTAAAAATATAGATAAACTCATAACATCATTAATACAATACGAAAGATATATTGGAAAACATGGCAACGAAGAAACTTTGGTGGATTTATTAAAACCAGAGTATAAATAACCAACTAATCAGTTATTTAGGAAGGTTCGTTTAATAAGGGAGTGGACCAGAAGTAGAAAATCGATTGATTTTCACTTTGTAGGACCACCCCCGCATAGTTTGGAGTAGACCAGAAGTAGAAAATTGAATAATTATCGCTTCGTTGGCCACCCCCGCACAGTTGAGTAGGCCTCAAACAAGTCTTTAAGACGCAGGTTGAGACCACTCAACCACTGCGCTTAAGACGCAGTTTGAAGCCAATCAACCTTAGCGCTTTTAAATAACGAACAATAGTTTGATTAAATTTATCGAGTTTATAGCTAGCCTCTACTCATCAATTTTATTTTAAAGACAAACATTCGCTCATTATTTTCGACTGCATAGTCAATTCCATAATTTTTGAGTAAGGTTTTGATGATATATAAGCCTAAACCATGACTATCTTCTTTATTCAAATCAAATTTTATGTCCATTAACGGTTTTAAATCAACTTCAGAATGTGTCACATTGGCGACACACAACCAGTCGTTTTTGACATCAATTGAGATGACAGTATTCGGTTCTGAATATTTGACCGCATTACTAATTAAATTGGATAAGACCAAATTGAGTGCTTTTTTACCAATTAATAGTTGTTCTGATTGAACGGTACTGTTAAAAGTTAAATGATTGCGCATGGCTAATTCATCATATTTTACTAAGACCATATCTAACACCGACTTAATGGTAATCCATTCCTCATCATCCTTTAAATATTCTAGAGATGAAAAAGTTAAAATTTGTGAAATATTATAAGTTAACTCATTAGTAATATCCAAACATTTATCGATATACAAATCACGATCCTTGTATTTGCCAATATTATATTTCATGTTTTCTAAAATAATTTTCATCCGTGATAAGGGAGTTTTCAGTTCATGCGAAGAACCTCTTAAAAAGTCATACTTCATCTGTTCTAGTTTGATGATTTCTTTATTTTTCACTTCGATGTCATCGATTGAACTTAACAATGACCGGTATAATTCATTAATTTGTAATTTTAATTCTGCGATTTCATCCCCACTATTTACCTTTAAATACGCCTGTCGATCCAGTTGCATCATTTGATCGGTTACATCTTTTATTTCACTTACATTGTGCTTAATCATTTTGGCATAAATAAAGGCAATGATGATCGAGACTGCAATTGAAAATATTAAGCTCAGTGGCAAAAATTTAAAACTGATAGATTTGGCTTCATTTAACATATCAGCTGTTGAGACAAAGTTAATCATCAATTCACTACCGCTATTGGAATGAATGGCCCGTTCTTCGACAATTAATGAGTTGGTATTGCTGTTTAAATTAACATCAATGCCCTCATCTATCGCCAGTTCATTCGTATTCATTCCTTTGTTAATAAAAGCCTTGATATCGTTACTACTTGAGAAAAATTCTAATGACTGAGTAATATAATTTAAATCTTTGCCGTCTAAATGTTCTGCTATTTCATTTGCCTTAACTGTCAATTCATGTTTGCGTGTTTCTAAGTATGATTTTGGAAACATAAAGAAGACTAGAAGGTGAATAATCATAATAAAAAGCACTAGCACCGAAAAGATTTGAATAAACATTTTAGGTAATATTTTTAATTTTTTCATTGTCTCTCCAATTTATAACCAACATTACGCACCGTCACAATGCAATCTAACTGTAATTTCTTGCGCAACTCTTTAATATAGACATCAATCACACGATCAAATGGTATCTCATCCGTATCTTTCCACACATTATCTAATATTTGACTTCGGGTTACTACCCGTCCTTCATTGCTGGATAAATATTTCAAGACTTCCAATTCCTTCGCTTTCAAGTCAATGATTTCACCCTTTAACTTGGCGGTATAATTTAAAAAATTAACCTCTACATCCTTGTAAACAAACTGATCAGTCGTCCCATAATATTTTTTCAAAAGGGTTTCAATACGAACTTTTAATACCGGTAATGAAAATGGCTTTTGAATGTAACCATCCGCAAAATTTGTAAACGCATCGATTTTATAGTCTTCATCACCGAAAGCTGTCAACATAATCACCGGTAAATCTGATTTTTTGCGAATTTCTTTCAAAACATCAATCCCATTAATGATCGGCAACTGAATGTCTAAAATAATCAAATCGATGTCAGCATTAAATTTTGACAGTGCTTCCGCACCATCTTTGGCTTCAATGACCGAATAATTATATTCTTTTAAATATTCACTAACTCCTTCACGAATCATTTGATCGTCTTCAACTATCAATATTTTCATATAATCCTCCATTAATTGTTGTGACATAACTACTTTTTGGTAACAGGTATTCTTAAGCTATCATCACTCAACCCTAATACACTATCTATTAATATTTTAAAGTGGGTATGCGACAGGTATAATCTTCATCGCCAAATGCCGTCAGCATGATGACCGGTAAATCTGACTTTTTGCGAATTTCTTTTAAAACATCAATCCCGTTAATGATAGGTAACTGAATGTCTAAAATAATTAAATTAATTTCAGCATTAAATTTTGACAGTGCTTCGGCACCATCTTTAGCTTCAATGACTGAATAATTATATTCTCTTAAATATTCACTAACCCCTTCACGAATCATTTGATCGTCTTCAACTATCAATATTTTCATATAATCCTCCAATCATTGTTGTGAAATCAATACTCAATTGTAATACGCATTGTCAAGCTATCATCACACATTCCCCAGTACGCTATCTAATAAAAGTTCTAACGTGTCTAAGCGACAAGAATAATTGTCTACTTAAACAATGCAACAATTCTTTCAAACATCTGACTGTCGCTTACTTCTCTTTCCTTATTATATCAAAGGTAGAACAACGTTTGGTAGTCATTCATTTAAAATTTTGATTGAGCATTAGGCTAGAATTTTCTCCTACACATACTACGCTTTTCAACTGTTTAACTTTTTGCCATTAGAAAAACTAAATTTAAATAGTCTCTCCCATTACCCAAACAATTACCGATAACATATGGATTAACTGGTAGCTTCTCACATACAAACAGCCAAACACTGACTGACAGCATAATAGTTAACTAAAACTAGCCTCACATCTTGTCAACAAAATATTGTTTACCTTCTCTACTTTAGGTCTATGTTGCCTACTATATAGAAACATAATAAAGTGGATATTGATAAAATCTTTGTCCTATCCAATATCCACTTAAAATTTATTTAGTATCGATTAATAATTCACGAGGATTTTTTCTTATGGTTTGATATGAAGAAATAAAGAGTGATATGACTAATACTACCATAATGAAACTACCTACTAATAATAATGATTGTAAATCAACATGAATCGAAAGATCAGAAATGGTTTTAGTAAAGCCTTCTGTTTCTGCTCCAGCGCCTAATTGACTTGAAGCCGCTTTTTCTGCGATTTCATTTAAGATATTATTGTTAATTCTATCTAAGATAAGATTACTAATCCGTGTTCCGATTTTATTTGTTAACAAGTAAGCCCCTAACATGGCTGGTACACTAATCAGAATCATCTCCAATAAGTGTTGGCAGAAGATTTGTCCTTTCGTTCTACCGATTGATAACATGATCGCAATTTCTTTTTTACGAGCATTCATCCAAAGGGTTAATAATAAGGTGATAATAATACCCGCAAACACTAATGAACCGATTAATAATTGGTTGGTAATCGCAAAGATTTTCGAAATCGATAATTGTAAAGCTGGGTAATTAGCAGTACTCTTGATTAAATTATATTGTCGCCAATCGATGTCTAACTTCGATAATGTTTTGATGACTTGATCCACGTTGATGTTACCTTTTACGAAAAAGGTTGCATCTTGATAAACAGCGGTATCTTCCGTATAACCATATACTTTAGCTGCGGTATCAATATCCGAGATAATGTTGTTTTCGTATAACTCTTGAGAGGCTACGACACCGCCTTTATTATGGCCATCAAATATCCCTTTGATTTCGACTTCCACTGTTTCGTCAGCTTGTTTGACATTGTCAGCATCATAAAGATTAGATTTTAGTTTGATTTTATCGCCAATCTTTAAATTATTTTTTTGCGCTAAATCTTTATGGATTAACACTTTATTTTTATCTTGATCATTTAAATGACTACCTTCGATTAAATTGAAGGCACCTGAAACGAATTTGGTTTCTTTTTCAGAATTATTGACACCGGTAATCATCACAGCATTTTTAAAGTTTTCTCTTTGGTTTTGTTCTGTATAAGGTGTTTCGATTAGCTCATAATCAACTAAGTCGGCAACACTGTTAATTCGCTTCACAAATGAATCTACGACTTCTGTCTCAGAAATTTTCTTAATGTCTTCGCCTTTCACATTTCCACCACCACGAGGTGTCCCAAAATTGACTTGGCGGTTAATTTCCATTAAGAAACTACTATTAATATTACCAAAGGTCGAACTGACCATTTCATTAGTTGATTGTTTGATGGAAACACTCATTAAACCGATGGAAGCCATTACTAATATGACTAAAAAGATGATGAATGATTTTAAGCTTTTTCTAGTTACATAGGCAATCGCATTTTTAAACATTATTGATCCCCCTTATTCTTAACTGGGACCAATTGTTTGTTTTTCAATTCTAAAACAATATCGGCAGCTTCTGCTACTTCACTACTATGTGTAACGACAATTACGCATTTACCTTTTTGTTTCGCAATATCCTTTAAAATGTCAATAATCTCAGTCGCAGTGTCCTTGTCTAAATTACCTGTTGGTTCGTCTGCTAAAATAATCGGTGCTTTCGATACCAAAGCTCGTGCTACCGCCACTCTTTGTTGTTGACCACCTGACAGTTTTAAAACATTACGGTTAATTTGGCTTTCCTCTAAGCCTAATTCCAATAAACTCTCTTTGGTCGCTTCAGGATTAACTAATTTTAAATTCTCCATCGGACTT
The DNA here is from genome assembly GCF_001811625.1 of Globicatella sp. HMSC072A10. NCBI lineage: Bacteria > Bacillati > Bacillota > Bacilli > Lactobacillales > Aerococcaceae > Globicatella > Globicatella sp. HMSC072A10. Next base: position 26,640 of record NZ_KV805821.1, read on the forward strand.
AAATAATCGATTAAGTTATAATTTTGGAAGACTAGCGAAATATTATGCTTGCGATGATAACTATAACCATTTTTGGCAATATCTTGATCTTTAAATAATATTTGCCCACTTCTTGGTGTGTCTAGGCCTGCTAATAGAGACAGGAGGGTTGATTTACCAGCACCTGATTTTCCGACAATCGCATAAAACTTGCCAGTCTCAAATGATTGGTTCACTAAAGATAAGACTTGTTCATTGCTTTTTTTATATTGATAAGTAACGTTTTTTAATTCAAGTATTTTCATTGTTAACTCCTAACTAATTTCTGATAAGATGGTCTTCGGTTTTTTTAATAAAATGATCGAACAAGATACAATAACGGCTAAGAGAATAATGACCAGTAATAAGCCATACGCAATACCAAAGTGTGTTAAATTATCACGCATATTCTCAATCGGCAACATTTGATTGCCGATACTTTCATTTGTAATCGAATTAAAAAAGTCGGTTAAGTAAAATTTATTTAGCTGCAGTCCAACGATAAAGGAAACCAACGCCGCTGGTACTGAAACCATCAGTAATTCCAAGATAAACTGTGAAATAATGACTTTTTTACTCATACCGATGGATAAGAAAATGCCTATTTCATAGATCCTTTCTCTTAGCCATAAGATTAGGATTAAGGAAAGAACTGTTAAGCCACCTAAAATCATGGCATTGGTCACAATTTCAATAATTTGTTGCATGCTTTTCAAGGCAGTGAGTGTCTTTTGGAATGCTTTGTCATTTTTTTCGACTTCATATTTAGACCAATCAATTGGTAAATTTTTGATTTTTTCATGAGCTGATTCTAAATTTTCAACTGAATCGGTATGGAGGGTTAGTTTATTCGTGATCGTTTGATCTTTATTGAGTCCCAATTGGTCCTGAGTCGTTTGATAATCGACAAAAAACGTGTTCTCACTAAAATCTGAACTTAATCCCGTATAACTCTCTTGCTTTTTACCTGTGAAAATACCGCTAATAGTATATTCCATCGTTTCATGTACTTTTAAGGTTTCGTTATCGACTAACTGAAAACGAATGGTATCATTCAATTTTAAGCCATTTTTATCGGCAAATTCTTGATGCACGAGTACATTATGCTGACTGTCCGCTTGAATCGGTTGCCCCTCGACGAGGGTAAAGACCCCGCTTGAAAATAACAAGTCACGTTGGGAATCATTGGTTGCTTGAACATCGACCACATTGGATAATTGTTCCGGCATCTCTTCACGGAAAATTTGTTGTTCCCCTTCAATGACTTGGTGATCCACTAATTTAGCCAGACTTTGATATTCAGGATTAATGACCTCTATTTCCTTAATACTCTTTAACTGTTCGAAATCTTTCATCGCAAATGAAGAACTATCATTTTTAGTTATCGATAAAGAGGAGTTTGAAATTTTAAAAACATTATTTTCAATTTGATGACTCGCATTTAGTATGGTTAAACAAGTAAATAAACTTGTTAAAATAAACATCAATATTAGAAAAATTATCAATGTTCGGTGTTTCTTGCGGGTAATATAAGCCCACGCATTCTTTTGTATATTCAAAATATCCCCTCTTTATCATTTATTAACGTTTTAATCTAAAGTTACTTTATAGATATAAGGATATAATTTCCCGGTAATATAAAATTCATTATCCTTAATATGCGCAATGCCATTTAAAGTATCAATACTTGCGATTTGCTCTTCATCCATTGTCTCATCGATAATGGAGCGGACATCATATTGATCGACCACCTTGTCTTCCTTCGGATCAATCTTAACAATTTCATCGCGATAGAGTCGATTCGCATAAATATATCCATTATAGTATTCTAATTCATTTAATTTTGAAGCTGATAATTTACCATTCATAATTTTGACTTTGTCTAATAATTCAAAGGTATTTGGATCGTGTTTATATAAAGTGCTTGATCCATCAGAACGCCATAGTACTTTGTTTTCTGAATCATAACAAAGTCCCCATCCTTCTGTTTCCATTGGGATTTCTTCTAATATTTCAAATGTTTTAGGATCACGTTTAAGAACTAATTTTTCCTTCCAGGTCAATTGCCATAAAAAGTTTTCAGTATGGGTTAAGCCCTCACCAAAATAATTATTTGGCAATAGTTGGGCATCTTCTAATTCCCCAGTTTCTAAGTTAAACTTTCCTATTTTTGATTGTCCTTGTAAACCCGTTCCTAAAATTAATTCATTGTCTTGATTGAGTTCTAATCCTTGAGTAAACAGTGGTGTGTTAACGGGATACTTTTCAAGTAAATTGACTTCACCAGCTAAAGCCTCAGTTGTGTAGACTATATTTGCCATTAACAAGCAAATCAGTACGATAAAACTCTTTTTCATCGATTATCTCCTAGTTATGATTATTGATAAATTCATCAATTAATCGTGCCATTTCTTCATATTGCGTCATATAAATTAAGTGATCCCCTTCTAAAATGTGAGTTTCAACTTCGTCTGGGTTTTCAGATAATAATTTATGTTGCATTTCCCAATCTTCCGTAATTTTATCCATAAATTCACGACGCATTTCGATGTCTTCATAAGAATCTTGAGCTAACAAGTATAATGCTGGGATGCCTGAAGGAATTTTTTCATCTTTGAAATCATTTAAAACTTGATTTGAACGAGCACTCTCATCCACTACATCGGCATTATTTAAGTTTAATTGTGCAATGTATTGATATTGAAGATTCACATCATCGTCGACATCAGGAATCTCAGGTAAATCTGTTGCTTGACCGCTGTCATCAATTGGTGCTTCTTCGTGTTGCATTTCCATAAAGCCATTCATCATAGGGGTACTCGTATCCATACCAATCACACCTAAGACTTCATCTTGATACATTTGTGAATATTTTAAAGCATATAAACCAGATAATGAATGTGCCACTAAATAATATTCTTTAACATCCATTTGTTCTAATGCACTATGTAACTCTTCGGCAATGTTTTCTACTGTACGCTCTTCATTACTTACATCAGATAACCCATAACCAAATGGTTCAACTACTAAAATATGATATTTTTTAGCTAAGGCATCCAATAAGTTTTTATGTGTTAAAGGTTGAGAAGCTTCACCTAAACCTGGCATGAAGACTAATGTTTTAGATTCACCTTTATGTTCCGCACCTAATTCATATACGTTCATTTGTAAATCTTTAACAGTTATCTTAGTACCATAATCTTTGATTAATTTTTTTAATTCTTCTTTATCTGTTGGAATCGGATCTTTTTCTTCTACATGTTCTTCTTTCGTCGTCACAGACGGTTCTGTTGTTTCTTCCATACCGCCTTCCATGTTCTCTTCCATCGTTTCTTCCATACTGCCTTCCATCGTTTCTTCCATGTTTTCGTCCATGGTAGTATCAGATGAATCTGACTCATTCATTTCGTCCATTTCCTCTGTCATTTCAGTATTATCCATTTCTTCTGCATTCACAGGATATAGTGGAAGTGCCACTAAATTACTACTTAATAATGATGCAATTAATAATTTTGTTTTAATGCTTTTTTTCATATAAAACATCCTTTCATATTTGATAGCTTAACTTTAACACAACTATATAAAATGAATATGAAATGAATTTTGGAAAATAAAAAAATTTTTTAACTGTTTAACTGGCATAAATTTCTTAAATATTAATGTAACTATCGAAAAGTTGTAGCGTCTTCATATTTTGGCTCTATACTTTTTGGTGTGGATTTAT
>NZ_KV805822.1:0-2394 GCF_001811625.1 Globicatella sp. HMSC072A10
TTTTGTATATAAAAATAGTGCTGGTGATTTCTACACCAACACTAAAAATTATAGAACCATTAATCTTGTCTATTGCTCAAAACGCATTACAAGATAATTTTAATGAAATACTAACTTATTTACAAATAGAAGAGCAAGCAGCACTTAAAAGTGTAAATCCAGAATCAAATACTCAAGAAGATAGTTCATTAGTTTCAAAGGATAAAGAATTGGAAGAACAAGGTTTTAACGATACCCAAATTTATGATGAGTTATCTAAAGTTTATGATGGGGTTCAATATGTGATTAATAATGATGGATCAATTGTTTTTCAAATTTTTGGTATAGATACAACCGAAAAAGATAAGGTTTTAAGAGTTCGATATAAAAAAGCAGATATTATCGAGGCACAATTAAAAGATGACAAATTAGTGTTTGATAATATTGAATATTCTCTTGAATAAGAATTAAAATATTATATAAACTAGACTACCTATTTTAATAGGTCGGCTAGTTTTTTAGTGTTTTAAAAAAGTGAGGTGGAAAATTGGAGAAATTAACGTTAAAACAGAAAAGATTTGCCGATGAGTACATCATTTCTGGTAATGCTACGGATGCTGCAATTAAGGCTGGGTATAGTCCAAAATATGTAAATACGAACGCAAGCAAGTTACTACAAAACACTACTGTTCGAGCGTACATAGATACGAGAGTAAATAAGATGAGTAAATCTAAAATACTAGATGCTCAAGCAAGGAGAGAGTTGTTATCGTCTTTAGCAGAAGATAAATAGAACTCGCCAAACGACAGAATTAAAGCAGTAGACATTTTAAACAAAATGGATGCAACCTATGTGAACAGACAAGAAGTTGAAATGAAGTCTGCTATTCAATTTGTGGACGATATTGAGAGTGATCCAGATGAGACAAGTTAGAATATCAGAATTGCTCCCGAAAGCATTTCATTCTGTGTGGCGAGCAACATTCAACTCTGACATCTTACATATCGTTTGTAAAGGTTGACGAGGTTCAGGTAAATCATCAGATATTGCTCATATTATCATTCAATTAATAATGCGGTTCCCTACTAATGCGGTGTGTATTAGGAAAGTGGACAACACATTAGAACAATCAATATTTGAACAGTTGAAATGGGCTATCAATGAACAAGATGTAGCTCACTTATTCAAAATTAATAAGTCTCCATTGCGAATTACATACATACCTAGAGGGAATTACATTGTGTCCGGGGGGCGCAAGAGCCAGAAAGAATTAAGTCTTTGAAAGATGCTAAATTTCCTTTTGCAATTGCTTGGATTGAGGAAATGGCAGAATTTAAAACAGAAGACGAAGTAAAAACTATAACTAACTCTTTATTGCGTGGCGAATTGGATAAGGGTGTTTTTTACAAATTCTTTTATAGCTATAATCCACCAAAGAGAAAGCAATCATGGGTAAATAAGAAAAATGAAACAATTACACTAGCAAAGAATACTATTGTACATCCCTCCACTTATTTACACAATCCATATATATCTAAAGAGTTCAAAGCCGAAGCATTAGCTACTAAAGAACGCAATGAAAAGAGATATAAATCGGAATATCTTGGTGAAGCAATTGGTTCTGGTGTAGCACCATTTGAGAATTTGGAATTCAGAACGATTACTGATGAAGAAATAGCAAGCTTTGATAATATACGACAAGGTAATGACTTTGGGTATGCTAATGATCCCGATGCATTCGTGCATTGGCACTATGACAAAACTAGAAGAATTATCTACGCAATGGATGAGATATATGAAGTTAAATTTTCAAATAGAAAGCTTGCTGAACGTTTGATTGATAGGGAGTATCATACAACTATTACAGTTGTTGATTCTTCCGAACCTAAGTCAAGAGATGAACTTGAAGAGCATGGTGTGAAAGTTAAAGCAGCTAAAAAGGCCCAGATTCAGTAGAGTTTGGAGAACGTTGGTTAGATGATTTAGAAGCAATTGTGATTGATCCTCAACGGACACCAAACATTGCAAGAGAATTTGAATCAATTGATTATCAAGTTGACCGAGATGGGAATCCAAAGAATAGATTAGTTGATTTAGATAACCATACAATAGATGCAACGAGATACGCTTTTGAAGATGATATGAAAATGACAGGTAAATGGCTATTCTAATTTTTTTTTGCATATTTCGTTAGTTTTATAACTAACAAGTTAGAAAAATTGAAATGAAATAAAACTCTGATTTATCTCATTAAACCCACTCAATATCATTGAATGAAATACCTCTCAAACCAACATTTTCCAATTCTTTTATTTTTGACATCAAGCGTTCAACAATTTCATCTACGCTCCAATGTACCAATCCACCCATCAATTAATTCAATCAATGTTTCAGCTGTCTCATTATTCACTTCA
>NZ_KV805822.1:2494-16755 GCF_001811625.1 Globicatella sp. HMSC072A10
TGTCTCATTATTCACTTCACTGAAAGCAAAGTTATGAAAGTCTGATGGGTGTACCACTTCAACTAACACTGCTTGTACTAATTCTCTACCTCGTTCAAAGCCATATAATTCTCTAGCTCTAGCAATTAAATTGAAATACGTATTTAATTCATGAGTTCCACCACACCCTTCATGTGGAAACTATAGCGTTGATACAAAGGGAAAATATGTAGAAATCCTGAGATTCAAGCTCTTTCATGACTATTTTGCTTTTGAGGAAGATGACCAAAATAACAAGCGGAAAGTGCTAAAAAGGTATTTTAATGTTTCAGTGGGGGTTGACCTAGTTAGTGGAGATACAAGACAATAGGACAAAAGTTAGAATCAGCAAGGATTAAAATACTCGCTGATTTTTGCATTTATACTTTCAGACTTGTTAAAAGGACAAGTCAAGAATGGTGGTTTTGATAATTCTAGAATGGCAAAAAGGAAAAGTCTAGACTTTTTAAAATGACAACCTAACTATATAGAGATTAGTTAGATTGATAGAGTTATATTGATATTAGGGGGAGAATAAAAATACCTCATTTTCAAAAGTAGATATAAGCTGAAACGGAGATCTACCGTAACAGGTTTAAAATAAATATTGATATACTAGTAAATATAATTCTATTTGCTTATTTCTAAAAGACAAAATAAAAATGGTTTAAATAAACCATGGACAATTATTTTGCGTTATGGTATAGTTAAACCATAATCAAAAGGTTATTCCATTTAACTAAAATTAGGAGGGAATTGTATGGGAAGTAAAAATGTTAATGAAGTAATAAACATTCTAAGAGAAAAAGTAAGTTCAGGAAATTATATTTATGAATTTGTAATTAATTATTATTTAAGTAGAAAGTTAAAAACTGACTCGTTTAATAAAATCCTAGACAAAATTGAAGATGAAAATATTAAATATAATTTGAAAGCTGTTTATGAAGAAGAAAATAATTATATAGAACAGTTTAATAATCTTAAAGACTTCTCACTAGATGAAATTATTGAAATCATAGGTGGACTTTCTGAATATGCTGGCAGGAGAGGTGGAGGGGAAAATACTACAGTAAAGTCAATTATTGATCTATCCTTAGAACTTTTGACCTTAGAAAAAGAAGACTCATTATTAGATGTAGGTTCAGGGATAGGAACAACATTGCTGGAAGCATCCAAAACATCTAGTATCTCTGGGATTGAAATCAATCCAGATAATTATATCCTATCATGTTTATTACTAGATTTATTTAATATACCAATAGAAAAAATCATGCATAAGGATGTATTTACTTATGATTTAAATAAATTTAATGCCAATAAGGTTTTTATGAACATGCCTATGGGGCTAAAAATGTCAGGAAAAAAATTGGAGGAAGTTTTAAAATTAAAATTTGATAAATCCATTTACAAAAATCATATTAAATCTATTGACTCATCTTGGGTTTTTGCATTAGATATCATTGAAAACACAGAATATGAAAAATTCGTAATGCTTATGAATGGCAATCCTTTATATAGCGATAATCATCAAGATGTAAGGAAGATATTAATTGATAAAGGTAAGGTTGAGGCTGTTATAGCATTACCTAGCAACTTATTAGCTTATACTGCTATTCCTATATATCTAGTTATATTTAGCCATAATAATGAAAGTATAAAATTTGTTGATGCAAGTAAACTTTATTCAGATATTAAATATAGGCATGTGTTAGAAAAAGAACATATTAAAAAAATTGTAAAATCATTAGATAAGGATTCGAATATTAGTAAGACAGTAGATTCCACAAAACTTATAGATGAAGATTTTACCCTTGATCCATTAAGATATACCGTAGAAGAGTTTCCATTTGAAGAAAGCATTATATTAAAGGATGTAGTAAAATCAATTAACAGGGGTCACACCATTAGTAAAAAAGACCTAGAAGAAATGACTTCAGTTCAACCAACAGATTATCAATATTTAATGTTACAAAATTTTCAAGATGGAATATTAGATGGAAATTTACCATACCTAAAGAATTTAAACGAATCTTATGAGCGATATTTTCTGAAAGATAATTCAGTTATTGTTTCTAGATTATCACCTTTTAAAATAGGTTCGGTTGGTAAACTGAAGACTAATGTGTTAGCGAATGGAAATTTATTTTTTTTAGAAATTGATGAAAATAAAATAAACAAAGATTTCCTCACTGCCTACTTACAAAGTAGGATAGGTTTAAGAGAAATAGAGAAATATGTTAAGGGTTCTATTATGAAGACAATTAGCATTAGAGACCTTGAAAGGATTAAGATTCCAAAAATTAGTATGGAAAAACAAATCGAAATTGGTAATCAATTCGTACTATTGAATTCTGAATTTAAGGCAATCAAGAAAAGGACCGATGAAATAATAGAAGAGAGATTAAATATGTTTGAAGGAGGTATATAATGCTTCTGGATAACGAATTAAAAATTGACGTTGCATCTGACGCAACAAAAATAGTAATGAAAAGAATTATTGGTGCTAGATCGATTAGTGAGTTGAGAAGTTATCTAAAATCAATAGGGCTTGAGGAGCTGACTCCAGAGATAGATAACTTCCAGCCTAATGGGGATATTTATGTCTTAGGAGATTTGAGTATTAAAGATAATATTGTCTATCAAATTTTTAAAGACTTAAGTATAGATGTTAATAGAGTAAAAATAGTAAAAGGATATAATGAGTTTAAGACTTATAATTTTAATAGGTTCCAATATGATACTTCAGTGAGGCTGATATTTGCAGGACCAATACCTCATTCAACAAAAGATAAAGGGGAATATTCAAGCGTTATAGCTAGAATGGAGAGGGAAGAAGGTTTCCCTAAAATCGTAAGACTTGGCACAGAAGGCAGTTTGAAAATTACTAAAACAAACCTTAAAGATGCTATTATTAAAGAAATAGAATCAAATTATTTAGATACAAATTAATATAAAAAGTTTTTATAAAATCAGTTAGTTTAACTTTATTACCTAGATAAACCATTATAGATATAGGAGTGAGTGTATAGATGATAACAGGAGAAATAAGGAATAAAATCGATAGAATTTGGGATAGTTTTTGGACAGGCGGTATTACTAACCCTTTAACAGTTATAGAACAGTTTACCTATTTGCTATTTATAAAATCATTAGATGATAAGCAGTTAAACTCAGAAAAAGAGGCTAGTATTCTAGGTATAAAGCCTAAAGTAATATTTGACAAGAATAATGAAGATTTAAGATGGTCTAACTTTAAACACTTTGACTCAGAAAAAATGTATAAGGTCGTATCTACTGAAGTCTTCCCTTTTATAAAGAAATTGAATGGCAATGCAGATTCATCATTTGCTAGATTTATGGAAGATGCGATCTTTACCATTCCTACACCTAGAATGCTAGAAACAGTTGTTACTAATATAGATGAACTTATGGATGATCTTCCCTTAAAAGACTTGGGAGATCTATATGAGTATATGCTTAGTAAATTGACTACTGCAGGGAAGAATGGACAGTTTAGAACACCAAGACATATTATAGATATGATGGTTGAACTTGTGAAACCTACACCTAGCGATATAATCATAGATCCAGCGGCCGGGACAGCAGGATTTTTAATTTCTGTTGCAGATTATTTAAAGAAAAATTATGAAAATGAAATATTTACATCAGAGCAGCTAAAAGAGCACTTTAATAATGAAATGTTTAACGGAAATGAGATAGATACTACCATGTTAAGAATAGGAACTATGAATATGCTCCTTCATGATGTGGAAAATCCCCAAATCCACTATGTGGACTCTCTTTCCAAATCCAATAAGGAAAGAGAAAAATATACCTTAGTACTAGCCAATCCACCTTTCAAGGGTAGCTTGGACAAAGAGGCAGTAGCTGATGACTTAACTAGAATTACTAACACAGGAAAAACAGAACTATTATTTATAGGACTTATTCTAGAGCTTTTAAAAAGTGGTGGAAGGGCTGGAGTAATAGTTCCAGATGGAGTCCTTTTTGGAGCTAGCAATGCCCATAAATCTTTGAGAAAAGAGATAATAGACAACCATAAACTAGAGGGAGTTATATCCATGCCTTCAGGGGTATTTAAGCCTTATACAGGAGTATCTACAGCTATACTACTCTTTACTAAAACAGGTATAGGTGGAACAGATAAGGTTTGGTTCTATGATATGGAAGCAGATGGCCTATCCCTAGATGATAAGAGGGAAAAAGTAAAGGACAATGACATAGAAGATATAATAGAAAGATTTCACAAGCTAGAAAATGAAAAAGAAAGACAAAGAACAGAAAAATCTTTCTTAGTCCCAGTAGAGGAAATAAGGGAAAATGGTTATGATCTTTCTATAAATAGATATAAGGAAATAGTCTATGAAGAAGTAGAATATGAAGAACCTGAAGTGATCATAGAAAAGATAAGAGGATTAGAGGAAGATATACTTTTAGGCTTAGATGAAATAGCGAAGTTGGTGAAATAGATGAGATTAAAAGATATAGCAAAATTAAACTCATGGGAAGTAGCAAAAATAAGTGAGCTGACTTTTTTTCAAGAAGGTCCAGGAGTGAGAAAAAAACAATATACTAATGAGGGTGTAAAACTCTTAAATGTTGGAAACTTACAAGAAGGAAAATTAGATTTGAGTTTAACTGATAGATATATATCTGAAGAAGAAGCATATGGAAGATACAGTCACTTTTTGGTAGATGAAGGTGATTTGATAATAGCTTGTTCAGGTATTCAAATTTCATATTTCCATGAAAAGATGGCTTTTGTAAAAAAAAGTCACTTACCTTTATGTATGAATACTAGTACTATGAGATTTAAATCCTTGAATCCCCAAAAGCTTGATATAAATTATTTTTCTTATTTTTTAAAAACTATATTTTTTAAAGACCAATTGCAAAGATTGATTACAGGATCGGCTCAGTTGAATTTTGGTCCAAGTCATATAAAAGAAATAGATTTAATATTACCACCTATGGAAATCCAAGAAAAGATAGTCAAATTTCTAGACCAAGCACAAGCTCTTATAGACAAAAGAAAGGAACAAATAAAAGCCCTAGACCAGTTAATAGAATCTATATTTTACACTATGTTTGGTGATCCGGTAAGGAATGAAAAGGGTTGGGCGGTTAAGGAATTAGAAGAAGTATTATTAAACAATGTAAGCAATATTAAAAAAGACTTTAAAGATGATATTTCCTATATTGATATAGGATCTATAAATAATAACAATAATTCTATTGAAACATATAACAATTTTAATATAAAAAATGCACCAAGTAGAGCAAAAAGAATATTGAACCATGGGGATATACTATTTTCAACAGTAAGACCAAACCTAAAAAATATTGCAATTTTTGACATGTATACAGAAAACACTGCAATAGGCTCTACTGGCTTTTGTATTATTCGCGTAAATGAAAGTTTGGTAAATAATAAATATATATTTAATGTAGTAAAAAACAAGAGATTTACAGGTTATTTAGTAAAGATAGCAGAAGGAGCAAGCTATCCAGCAGTAAAAGATAGTGATATTAAGTCAATAAAAATAAGCATTCCTCCCCTATCCCTACAAAACGAATTTGCCCAAAAAGTACAAATTATAGAAAAACAAAAAGAACTATTGGAGGAATCTTTAGAATTACTAGATGAAAACTATAAGTCCATAATGGATAGAGCCTTTAAAGGTCAACTATTTAACTAGGAGGTAGACTCATGAATTCTAATTTTTCTTATCTAAAGAAAGAAAGTAAATATGAATCTTTTGTAGATGCCTGTATAGAGGCTGAAAAACTCATGCATATATCTTATTCAGCATCTGCAACCTTTACCCGTAGGGCTATGGAGTTAGCTGTAAGATGGATATATATCAATGATGAGGCATTAAACCTTCCCTATAACGATACCTTTGCTGCCCTTATAAATGGGACTGATTTTAAAAATGTAGTTGGAATAGAGCTATATAAGGCCCTTGATTACACCAGGGAATTAGGCAATAAGGCAGCCCATACTAATATGAGTGTGGATAGGAATCAGGCTATACTTTCCTTAAGAAATTTATTTAATCTAACTCATTTTATAGACTATTGTTATTCGGAGGATTTTGAAGAAAGACAATTTGATGAAGGGCTTTTAGGATATAATGATAAGATAAAAAAGACAGTCAAAGAGCAGGAAGAATTCTTTGAAATACTATCTAAAAAGGATAAGAGCCTAGAAGAGTTAATCAAGGAAAACCAAAGGCTTAGAGAGGAAAATAAAAAGACCAGAAAAAATCATGAAAAAACTAGAAACTACAGGATAGATAGCCTATCTGAAGAAGAGACTAGGAAAGCATACATAGACCTTGATCTAGAATTAAAGGGCTGGGAATTAGGAAAGAATTGCCTTGAAGAAGTGCCAGTTTCCCATATGGCCAATGCTTCAGGTATTGGTTTTATTGATTATGTCCTATATGGGGATAATGGTAAACCCTTGGCTGTAGTAGAATCAAAAAGAACTAGTAATAGTCCTAAATTAGGCAAGGTACAGGCAGAAATGTATGCAGATGCCCTAGAAATAGAAACAGGCGTTAGACCTGTAATATTTTATACCAATGGTATAGATTATTATATTTGGGATGATAAGGATTATCCTGAAAGAAAGATTTCAGGGATCTACAGTAAGAAGGATTTAGAGTCCTTAAACTTTATGAAAAACAATAGAAATACCATGAAAAATCCTGATATAAGAGATGAAATAACCAATAGAGACTATCAAAAAGAGGCCATAACAAGAACCTTAGAAAGCTATGAAGCTGGCCATAGGAAGGCACTTTTAGTAATGGCCACAGGAAGTGGAAAAACAAGGACAGCTGCTTCTATAGTTGATCTTATGGTTAGGAATAACTGGGCCAAGAATATTCTCTTCTTAGCAGACAGAACAGCTCTAGTCAAACAAGCCAAGGAGAGTTTTAATGAACATTTGCCAGAGCTTTCCTTATGTAATCTTTTGGACAATAAAGATGATGTTAATAGTAGAATGGTATTTTCCACCTATCCAACCATAATGAATGCCATAGATGAAAAAAAGGGGACTGATGGAAAGAGGATTTTCACCAACGGACACTTTGATTTGATAATCCTAGATGAAAGCCATAGGTCTATCTATAAGAAATATCAAGATATATTTGCCTATTTTGATGCTAGGCTTTTAGGGTTGACTGCTACCCCTGTAGATGAAATTGATAGGAATACCTATAGGATTTTCGAACTGGAAGAAGGCAATCCAACCTTTGCCTATGATTTGAAAGAGGCTATAGATGATGGATATCTAGTCAATTATGAATTGCCTCAGGTATCTGAAACCAAGATTATGAAGGAAGGCATAAGATATAAGGACTTATCAGAGGAAGAAAAGGAAGAGTTTGAAAGTACCTTTGATTCTTTTGAAGATATTCCTAGTGAAATGGTAAACAAAAGTCTTTTTAATATAGATACAGTAGATTTAGTTATAAAGGATTTAATGGAAAAGGGAATAAAGGTAGAAGGTAGAGATAAGTTAGGCAAGACTATAATCTTTGCAGCCAACCAAGGTCATGCTGACTTTATAGTTGAAAGATTCAATGCCCTATATCCTGAATACAGGGGAGATTTCGCCCAGGCTATTTATCATAAAATTAATTATGTAGATAATCTTATAGATAAATTCAAGAACAAGGATTCTTATCCTCAAATAGCAGTATCTGTTGATATGCTGGATACAGGAATAGATATTCCTGAACTTGTAAACCTAGTATTCTTTAAAAAAGTAAGGTCTAAGGCCAAGTTTTGGCAGATGATTGGTAGGGGAACTAGGCTATGTGAAGATCTATTTGGACCAGGACTTGACAAGGAAAAGTTCTTAATCTTTGACTACTACTATAACTTTGAGTTTTTTGAAATAAATAAGAGAGGTCATGAAGGTGGTCTTCAAAGATCCCTAACAGAAAATTTATTCAATATAAAGGTTGATCTTATAAAAGCTTTAGAGCATTTAGACTATCAGGAAGATGAATTTATAGAATATAGAAATGAGTTAATAGACAATATAAGTCTTTTAATTAAAGGAATAAACACTGATAGATTTAATGCAAGGATGAGGTTACATCTAATAGATAGATATTCAGATAAAAGAGCTTTTGAAAGTCTAGAGGAAATTGATGTGAAAAAGCTTAAAGATGAAGTTTCACCTCTTATAATATCTACAGATGACGATGAATTAGCTAAGAGATTTGACTATTTAATGTACACCATACAATATGCTTATCTTGAGAAAAAACCATATTCTAAGCCAAAGAGCAGGGTCAAAAAGACTGCTAATGATTTGGAGAAAAAAGGTTCTGTAGGACAAGTACAAAAGAATAAAGACCTAATCTATGAAATACAGGAAGAGGAATTTTGGGAAGATGCAGATCTCTTTGATTATGAAAGGGTTCGAAAGGCTTTAAGAGAGCTTATAAAGCTAATAGATAGGGAAAGACAAGGAATCTACTATACAGACTTTAAAGACGAAGTTATAGGAGTTAGGGAAGGCAGTCCAATATATGATGTTAATGATTTAGACTCCTATAGAGAAAAAGTAGTATCCTATTTTAAGAAATATAGGGATGATCTGCCTATTTATAAACTTAGAAATAATGAAGAAATCACTAAAGAAGATATCAAATACTTTGAAAAAATCTTGTTTGAAGAATTAGGAGATAGGGACTCTTATCATAAAGTTTATGGTGATAAACCCCTTTTGAAATTGGTTGCCAGCATTACAGGTATGGATAAAGAGGCTGCTAAAAGAGAGTTTTCAAAATTCCTGTCAGATGAAAAATTAAACTCTGATCAGATAAACTTTGTTAATAATATTATTGATTATATTGTTAAAAATGGTTCCATTGAAAAAGAAGTTTTACAAGAATTTCCCTTCAATAAAAAAGGTGGGGTAATTAAATTATTTGAAAACAATATAGACCTTGCCAAAGATATTATTTCTACTATTGATAAAATCAACAATAGACTATCTGTTTGAAATTTAAAAGGGAGGAAATATTATGGGCTATAAAGAGCTTCTAAGCAATATTAAGAATGAATTTCCTGACAAGGCTATAGATATAATTGAAGGCCTTGAGCTTCTAAGAATGGTTATTGATGATACCGTTGAAACTATTGGGGAAAAAGTTAATGAATCTTTTTCAGAAAAACAGTATGATAAGTTACCCTACTATTCAAAGTTGGCGGAGGAAATGGAAACTTATGAAAAAAAGCTGAAAGAAGTTATCGATATTTTGGATATAGAAGATTTGGAATTGGAAGGCAAAAAAGAAGTTGATGAAGAAAAGGAAATACCAGACTATGATCAATATACAATAGACAATAATATAGAATACAGCCTATATGAGAACTTTACTCATAAAAGACCATATGGCTTTAAACTGATTGATGATAGGCTCATAAGAGTAAAAACATGGCAAGAAATGTTGATTAAGGTTTGCGAAAACTTAATAGAAGTTGATGAAGAAAAGATTATAGGATTTGAAGAACGTGAACATATGAATGGGAAAAAGAAAAAATATTTTTCTAGTAAATCAAAAGGAATGCGAAATCCTAAAAGAGTTGCAAATAAAATATATGTTGAAACAAACCAAAGTGCAAATTCTATTAGAAACCTTTTAATAAAAATATTGAAAGAGTATGGATTAAAGACAGGTGACTTAAAAATTTATTTAAGAGCTGATTATACTGGAATAAATAAAGGTAAGGGTAAGAATTAGTAGGCATTAAAAATCTTAAATAAGGGATAATTGACATTTAAAAGCCCAAGGGATACTATCCCGGGCCTTTTACTGTAGAAAGGAGATATTCAGATGACTATAGGATGGAATTTTTCACCCTATAATTATGGGAGAAGACAGGGGATATCGGATTCGGGAGTGGAAACATTTAGAGGGGACAGGTATAGGCATTTAGCTAAGGAGATTTGTCAAAACTCTTTAGATGCAATAAAAAAAGATAAGGAAACAGTAAAAATTGATTTTCAGCATATTGAAATTGATAAAAAAGATATTCCAGGCCATGAAAGATATATAGAAGTATTCAATCAATGCTATGAAACCAGTAAAAATGGATCTGGAAAGGTAAAGGATTTTTTTGCCTACAGCAATGAAATCTTAGCTAGAGAGAAAATAAGCGTTTTAAGAATAAGTGACTTTAACACAACTGGATTAACAGGATCTAAAGAGGAAAAGGATACTGCTTGGAATGATTTAATCAAGGCAGCAGGTATATCTAATAAGGGAGGGGAGGCAGGAGGAAGCTTTGGTATTGGGAAATATGCAGCCTTTGCCTGCTCAAACCTACGTACTGTTTTCTATAACACATATGATGAAGATGGTATAGAGGCCAGTCAGGGTGTTACAGAAGTCATAAACTTTATGGATGTAGATGGAAAGGAAAAAGACGGTGAAGGCTACTATGGTCTTGGTAGCAAGAACCTACCTATATTTAGTCAGTTAAAGCTAGACCCAAATTTTGATAGAGGACAAAGAACAGGGACTGACATATATATCATTGGATTTATAGAGCAGGATGATTGGGCTGAATCAATAGTTTATTCTGTTATAGATAGTTTTCTAATAGCTATTTATAATGGGAGACTAGAAGTAAAAGTGGGAGATATCTTAATAAACAAATCAACCTTAGAGGATATAGTTGAAAACAAGCTGGATTATAATAAGTCTGGAAGGAATAGAAATTCTTTAGAATTTTACAAGGTATTAACATCTGAAGAAACAATTGTTAATAGCTTTTCACTTGATGCTAGTGGTGGTGGTCATCTTGGGAAGTTCAAAGTTTATTTGTTGGTAGATAATGAACTAACAAGTCGCAGGGTGCTAATGTCTAGAATCAATGGAATGAAGGTATTTGAGCAGGATAGATTTCCTAGAGGGATACCTTTTTCAGGAATTTGTATCTTGCAAGATAAGAAAATAAATGACTATTTTAGAAAGATGGAGACTCCTGAACATGATGCTTGGAAGGCAGATCAATTTTCAGAAAATCCAAAAGAAATTAGACAGGCTAATGAAACTAGATTAAGCCTTATTAAACAAATTAGAGAGGAACTTAATAGATTGGCTAAGGAAACTACCCTAGATGAAACAGATGTAGGCGACCTTGGTATACTATTACCTGACTTAGAGGATGACCTTTTAGGAAGTAAAGGTAAAGATGAATCATTAACAAATGAAAACACAGAATCTAAAGTCAATATAAAGATTGAAGATGAATCACAAAATAAAGAAATGCCAGTATATGGTGAAGAACCTGGGGAGGGTGAGTTTGACCCTCAAGGTCCTGGACAAGGTGGGGGTAAATCAACCTACAGGGATGGTAGAAAAGGTGTGGGAAGACAAAGGATTGCTACAAACTATTTTAATATTAGAATGTTTCAAATAAGTAGTTCTAAGTACCGGATGGTTTTAAAAAGTCGTCATGATTTAGAAGAAGCAGAATTACTTGTATCAGCAGTTGGTGAAGACAAGAGAACCAGGCTAAATATAGGAATAAAAAATGCAGTAGATAGAACTAATAATAAAGATTTGGAAATAAAGAACAAGAGAATTTCCCTAGGGGATATAGCAAAGGATAATGAATATATTATCGATTTTCAGCCAGATATTATTGAGCAATTATCTATGGAGGTGGTAATTTATGCAACTTAAAGAAAGATACCATCCATATCCTGTTTTAGCACCTTATACAAATGATTATCAAAATAGTGAATTTAAAATAAAGTCTTTAGAAGATAAAACCCTGGGCAAAGAATATCTATTTGAAATTGAACTAAATATTAAAAATCGTGGGCTAGAGAACCTAATCAAGGAAAACAAAGCTGAGTATATCATTCATGTAGAGTGTTCTAAGACTTCTTTTAGGGAGGTTTTTACAAGTGATTCACCAAAAATAGATATTAAAATTGATTCCTTTAACTTAGATGGCAAAGTTGAATTTTCCCCATTTATAATAGCAAAGGAAAATATTTTAAATTATAATGATGGCTCATTTGATCCTATATTTGATGGATTTTCATTTAGCATAAACAAAGGACAGTATTTAGCCATAGGTAATAGAGCTATTATTTCAATTATTAAAGATAAGGATGATTTAAAACAATTATCATCTATAATTAGAATTGCCCAGGTAGCAGATTTAGAAAAAGAAACAAAGGTAAATCTAGAGGGAGATAGGATACAAATAATGGTATCCAATGAAACCTATGAAATGTACACATATGCTAGTAGAAACCACAATAGACTTAGAATTTTACATAGTATGATTGTACTACCAGCATTAATCTATGTTTTATATGAGTTAAAAGAAGACTCAGGAAATGATTTTGAACAATATTCAGATCGTAGATGGTTCCAGGCTTTAGAAGTTAGGATGAAGGAACTAGGAATTAATTTAGACAGCAATTTATTTAGTGCAAAATCACCTTACGAATTAGCTCAGATTTTATTAGATTACCCCACAAAGGATGCTTTAGATAAAATATATGAAGCAGATCAGGAGGAAAATTAAATGAAACTATATTATATGAGACAAGAGATATTAGAAGATTTAAAGAATAATATAGCTCATAATATTGAAAACTATAGTAATGAAAGTAACCAATGGATAATGAATCAATATGAAAATCCCTTTTTAGAGTATAAGAAGACAGTAGATGATTTTGAGCTATTAGTTGACCCAAAGGATGTGGGGTCTTCTGATATGGAGAATGTTAGAATACTTCATAGCAATTTGAAATTCTTAACAAAATCTGAGGCAGCTGATGAAAGACTTTGGACAGGCTTGACACATTCTGTGTTTTGGAATTTTATGAAAGAAAGGTGGTCAAGTAGACCATCAAAAGAAGAAAAACAGATAGGTAACAGGTATTTTTTAACGGGTGGCTCATCTAATAGAAGAGCATTACTTATGAATACCATATCAAGATATTGGTGGATTGGAGAATTAATATACGATGAGGATAATATTAAAAATCCTTATTATTTAATTGAAGTATTTAGAGGTGATTTTACAACAAATGTTCATACCCTGTTGTCTAGCAATTTTACTAGCAACACTAATATATTAAAAGGTGTATTAAGACCTATGCTTGAATATAAAGAGGTTAATGGTAGTTTATCTAGGGAAGAATTTCAAGCTATTATTAGATATGCTAATCTTATAGGTGGGAGCTACCTTCTAGATTATCTGTCAACAGAAGAAATAGAGGAAAAAATATGTTTATATATTGATAACACGATAAGTCAAAATCTAGAGGATAAAGAAACTAGGGTAAATCAAGCAGAAGATAAGCAAGAGCAGGTTAGAAAAAAGGGAATATTCGGCAAGCTAAAAGAAAGTCTTTTAGGTGGAGCATAGGGTTTTTATATGGTAATATTAGTTTTATTTGTATAATTACTAGCCTTGACACCATTCTGACGTACTTAATATCTATTAAAAGACACATTAATAAAATTAAATTATAGGAAATTAGAGGATTGATTTCATAGGTTATATTTATTAATAGCTATATTAATCAGTCCTATTTGTATATTTTCTTGTCAGGATATTTTGAATTTTAATTATTTCCCTTGAGATATCATCATTCTCTTTTTTTAGATCTTTAATATCTTCTCTATAGATTATTCCGGTAATATTTAACCTCTTTGCAATCTGATTAAGGTTGTTAGAGTTTTTCACTATAAGAGTTTGTAGCCTTTTAAAAATATTCATATCAATTACAAATATAGGGGCTTCAAGAACACTTTTCCTAATAAAATGAGCCATTGATTTTGATTTACTGAGTTCAAGCTTTTTCATAAAAAGTTCTTTTTCTTCCTTGGTTAATTTGATTTCAATTCTTTCATTTCTATACCTATTTGTCATATAAATCCTCCTTTTATTTTTATTTTTGAACAGGGTATTAGGGGTGTCCCCTAAATCATTCCGATAGGAACAAGTAGAAAATTGGATAAAAAGAGGCTGGGCAAAAAGTCCAGTCCATAAAAAGACAGAGGTTGGGCAAAAACATTTTAAATTCTGTTCAGCCATATCTATTTAATTCAAAGCGCAGTGGTTGAGTGGTCTCAATCTGCGTCTAAACAACTTGTTTGAGACATACTCAACTGTGCGGGAGTGGGCAGACGAAGCGAAAATTATTTAATTTT
>NZ_KV805822.1:16855-35746 GCF_001811625.1 Globicatella sp. HMSC072A10
ATTTAATTTTCTACTTCTTGCCCACTCCCTAAGTGTCCCAGAATAAATAGAATCCTTTTTATTTATTACAATAGCATAATGAGTACCACCAATTTCGTGTCCAACGTTGAAACCGAAATCCACTTTAATTATCGAACCTCTAGAGTATGCCCAATACTTTTCTTTTTTTTTACTTTCGCTAATTGCATAACCAAAAAGACGATTTATCCATTTTAGTAAATTCAAATTTTGTTTTTCATTTTTATGTCTGTACACTGCGATTTTTTTCTTTATTTTCTCTATAGTATTTTCTTCATTCAATTTTTCGACTCCTTGTAAATTTTTTGCCAAATCATTGATTTATTTTTTCAAAATATTTTGACTTTCACTCTGGTTGCATTCTGACGATAGAGTATACGTTTTACTAATCTAAATATAATATGGTGCACAAGCATCATGAATCATTGCAAGTAATACATTATCTTGATTTTTGTACACTTTTGAAGGTGGAAACTTCGGCATTATTTAACAAAAATCCAGTAATCTTAATATTATAAACAACTTATTATTTGTAAATTATTACGTAAGTCTCATTTTTAATATCAGGATTTATAATTATGAATCACCTTACGTTTTAAGGAATAACAATTTTCTAATCGAAATGAATTCAACAGGAAATATTAAGTTACAATATTATTGAACTACAAACATTAGAATCACGAATTTAATCGATTTGATGATAAGAATTTATTTATTTTTATTGGTTGTAGTAAAGCAGGATGGTAATCTTTAATTCTAGAATCGAAATCAATTTTATGACCTTTAGTTAATATTTTAAATTTTGAACATTTCCACAGATAGTTCTAGAAGTTCCATTGAAATATCCGTATAAGGTACTTTTTGAAATTTTTAAAACTCTGATATTTCTGTTTGATTTTTAATTTTATATTTAACTAATGAATTCAAATAAGCAGATAGTATTTTCTTGGTTTGTATGTCATGTAGTTTTAATTCTTTTTCTAACCTTATTTTATTCACCTCTCTTTTTTCTTATTTATACAACACGAAAAATCATACTACTATACAGTAATTACGGAAAAAATCGATTTAGTATTCAAAGGATATTCAAATATACGAATTAATTCCTAATATAAGAAGTCAATTTTATAAACAATCAAAATGTAATTAAATCAATGATTGAAAAGCTAGTCGAAATCCTTTTGCAGGACTTTTATCATTACGATACCCATATAACTTACATTTTATCTCCATGAAAATAAAATCAATCGATACTGTACACATATCTAAACACACGGTATAATTGCATTTGAATGAAAATAAATAATGGCTCATTTCATTTTAATTATTAATATTATATAAAGAGGGATGCTATGCTTAGACGATTAAGGCGATTGTTATTTTTCTGGATGTTTTCCTTAACATTTTCAGCAGGATTTTTGAATGCCAGTAGTTTTCTGCAATATTCTTATGTGGTAACGCATCATACAGGGACGGTTACACAGATGGGATTAGTTGTGGCTGAAAATAATTGGCCTTTGATAAAATTATATTTCGGGTTAATTATGGCTTATATTTTTGGTGGAGTGATTGCGGGAATGCTTTTTCCAAAAGAAATCTTCACACCTCAAAAACGCTATGGTGGGATTTTAATTATATTAAATGGTGTGTTATTGATATTATTACAAATTTCAGCCCTCCATTCGATATTATTGTATTATTTGAGTTTTATGATCGCATTACAAAATGGGATGTTTTTATCTTATCGGGGCATGATTGTTCGTACTTCTCATGTTTCGGGAACGTTAACGGACATCGGTCTAACCTTTGGACGCTGGGTACGTAGCCAAAACCATCATTATAAGATGAAATTTATCTTTTTAACGGTAAACTTTCTAGCTTTCTTGAGTGGAAGTTTATTAGCTGGCATTTTGAGTACTCTGATTGCATTCAATTTGCTTTATGTAAATGTTATGATAAATATTATTTTAGGTATTATATCGTATATTCTATATTATCAATTTAAAGCACTAGATGTAGAACATTTAGGATAGTTAATTCATTAAAAAATTATTAATTATTATCGTGTTTTATGTGAATACAATGAGATTTGTGCTATACTAGGACTATCCAAAATAAAGGGGAAATGACAATGACTCAATCTTATATAACAAAAGTATATGAAACTCTTACTGCAAAATATCCACATGAAAAAGAATATTTACAAGCAGTAAAGGAATTTTTTCATGCAATTTCGCCGGTAGTTGAGGCTCATCCAGAATATGAGCAATTAGCAATTTTAGAACGGATTGTAGAACCAGAGCGGATTATTAGTTTTAGAGTGCCATGGGTCGATGACCAAGGTCAAGTACAAGTCAACCGTGGATATCGTGTGCAATTTAGTTCATTAAATGGCCCTTATAAAGGGGGACTTCGTTTCCATCCGACCGTTAATCAAAGTATTTTGAAGTTTTTAGGTTTTGAACAAATTTTCAAAAATATGTTAACCGGTCTGCCAATCGGTGGAGGTAAAGGTGGCGCTGACTTTGATCCCAAAGGTAAATCAGATGTAGAAGTGATGCGTTTTTGTCAATCATTTATGACAGAATTAAGTAAACATGTCGGGCCAGATGTTGACGTTCCTGCTGGAGATATCGGTGTGGGTGGTCGTGAGATTGGTTATTTATTAGGCCAATACAAACGACTACAGGGACCAATGGCAGGCGTATTAACTGGAAAACCCGTTGCTGCTAACGGTTCTAAAGGTCGTACTGAAGCCACCGGCTATGGTTTGGTTTATTTCTTAAATGAGATGTTAAAGGAAGCCGGACAAACGATGACAGGTAAAAAAGTAATGATTTCTGGTTCAGGGAATGTAGCCTTTTTTGCAGCGAAAAAAGTAACTGAATTAGGGGGCATTGTGGTTACAATGAGTGACTCAAACCATGCCATTTTCAATCCTAATGGTATTAATTTAGACGCCGTTGAAGAATTAAAAGTAAAGGGTCGTGAACGTATTAGTCGTTACCAAGAATTTGATGCTGAAGCTGAAATAGTAGAAGGATCTGTTTGGGATTTAGACGTTAAAGCGGATATTGCCTTACCTTGTGCAACGCAAAACGAAATCAATCAAGCTCAGGCCGAACGCTTAGTTAAAAATGCGATAAAAATGGTAGTTGAAGGCGCCAATATGCCAAGTGACTCTGATGCGATTGAAGTCTATCGTGAAAACCAAATTCATTATGGACCGAGTAAAGCGGCTAATGCTGGAGGAGTGGCAGTTTCTGCTTTAGAAATGAGTCAAAACTCAATGCGATTAAAATGGACGAGTGAACGAGTCGATCAAGAGTTACAACAAATTATGAAAAATATTTTCGCACAATGTGTTAAAGCTCGTGACACTTATGATTTAGGTGTTGATTATGGTGCAGCAGCTGACATTGCATCATTTGAACAAGTAGCTGAATTGATGATGATTCATGGCGTTATTTAAGACTTTTCACTTTTTTCTTATAAATAGTTAAGCTGATTGAAGCTAACAGTCTCAGTGGGAGTAAGTATCAGAATTGGAAATGAACGAATTTTCAATTAATGACTACTCTCACTGCTTTTTTTAACTTCGATAAAATGGTATAATGACTTTGATTGAAGAGGAGGAGAAGTTATGAATGCCTATTGGCTTAATTTACCAGTTGAAAGTATTCGTAATACTGGCACCTTTTTTGAAGGTTTAGATATGAGAGTTGATTATTCAACAGAGCAACAGACTTGTACAGTCACCTTCCATGATGGTATGAAAATAGTGTTTACCCAAAGAAATAGATTTACAGAAAATACAGGTATCGCATGGAAAGAACCGAGTGAATATGCAGCGGTAATTCATATTATGATGCAAGACGCGACTTCATTACGCAACTTACTTCATATTGCAATGTTAAGTGGAGGAGAAATTTTAAAAGAGCCATTCGAATACGAAGGTCGATTAATGGCTTATTTTGAAGATTATAATGGCTATCATTACGCTATGATTAGTGAGCTTTAATACTTAATCGTTTTTGAAGAGCATTTAAAAATGGATGGTGGGACTTATTCAATGGTTAATTGAGGTTAATTGAGGTCTATTGAGGTCTATTGAGGTTCATTGAGAAGGAAGATATTATGCATCATTCCGACTAAAATTACCATGTTAGTCTGCTTTTGACTTTCTACGACGTGTAGCGGTTTAAGTTATTATCAGAGCCAATCAATCAACAGGTTAGCTTTTAATGAAAGTATTTAGCTAAGTGTAATTTATTGAGGCTTTAAGTATTTAGCTCAGTAAAATTTATTGATGATTCAAGTTTCTAGGAAATTTGAAACTCGCTATCATTGAAAAGAATGTGGTAAACCATAAAGATTGTTCTAAGACAGGGAGAATTCTGTTAATAACGGGTCATCCAATCATTAGAACAATCTTTATATATTTGCATAAGATGTAAGGTGTAAGCAAATTTGTTGGATAGTCTTGAAACAGAGCATTCGATTACCTAATTGCTTCATTGATGAAAGACATTTAAACAATTGCACTTTGCTATTTTTTGTATGATACTAAATGGAATAAGATGGAGGGATTTAAAATGAAAATAGGTTTTATTGGGATTGGAAATATGGGGAGTGCCGTCGCTTTAGGTGTTAGTAAAGCGGTAGATCAACATACCCCATTTTTATTAAGTAATCACAATTACGAAAAAGCAAATTCCTTAAGTCAGCAAATATCGCAAACAGTGGAAATTCTCGATAATGAAACCATTGTTTCATCTGCGACTATCATTTTTTTAGGATTAAAACCATCGATGATACTGAGTGAGCTTCATCAACTTACTAAATTAGCAAAACCAGGGACTATCTGGATATCAATGGCGACCGGTGTGAGTATCGCTCAAATGGAGAGTGCCATTTCTGATGAGCAAAAAGTAATTCGCATTATGCCTAATACACCAGTTGCGATTGGTCAAGGAATGACCACCTATATTTTATCGGACTTTATTACTGATGATGAGCATCAACTATTTAAACAGTTAATGAGTCAAACAGGGCAGTTAATGAAGATAGCAGAATCACAAATGAATGCCGCAAGTGCTGTCGCTGGTTGTGGTCCGGCATTTATTTATCAATTGATTGAAGCCTTAGCTGATGGTGGCGTTAGAGCCGGTTTGCCACGAGAGATGGCTCAACGTTTAGCCGCTCAAATGGTACAGGGTTCTGCACAAATGGTTATTGAAACCGGCCAACATCCTGGTGCTTTAAAAGATGCAGTGACTTCACCAGGAGGAAGTACGATTGCAGGGGTTGCTTCGCTAGAGCAAAATGGCTTTCGTCATGCCGCGATGGAGGCAGTGTATCAATCGTTTTTAAAAACAAAAAGCATGTCCCAATCAAAGTAAAGTTGATTAAGAGTGATTTTATAAAGTGAATCATTCCAACAGATTTTCAGCATTCTTTAATAGATTTAAATATTTGGACAGAATGGTTTGCATTCATGATTTATTTTCGCTATATTAACATTAATATAGAAAATTTTACATTTTAATGAAAAGTTAGAATATACCTTTCATGAAAATATGTAGTGTGATACAATTACAGTTATAAATTATTGACAGAATAGATAGGCGGAGGTATTGAATGGCACAACAAAGAGGACTACTCATAATTTTATCAGGACCATCAGGGGTAGGGAAAGGAACAGTTCGAGCAGCAATTTTTAAAGACAATAAATTTAATTATGTTTATTCAGTCTCGGCAACCACCCGTCCAAGTAGACCTGGTGAAGTAGATGGTGTCGATTATTATTTTGTTTCAAAAGAGCAGTTTAAACAATATATTGAAGAAGATGCATTATTAGAGTATGCTGAATATGTAGGCAATTATTATGGGACACCAATCCAAAAAATTGAAGAAAACTTAGCAGCTGGTAATGATGTGTTTTTAGAAATTGAAGTTCAAGGTGCGCTAAAAGTACGTGAGCGCATGCCCGAGGGGATTTTTATTTTTCTTGCTCCGCCAAGTTTAGATGAATTAAAATCACGGATTACTGGACGTGGCACTGACCGTGAAGATGTCATTTTAGAAAGAATGCAAATGGCTAAAGAAGAAATTGATATGATGCAACATTATGATTATGTTGTCGTCAATGATACGGTAGAACATGCCGTTGATAAAGTGAATGCGATTATTCAAAGTGAACATTTAAAAGTAGAGCGCATCGTGGATCGTATTCGTGCAGATATTAAAAATTATTTTCAACAAGAAGGAGAACGATAATTATGATGTTATACCCATCCATTGATAAATTGATTAAAAAAGTGCCGTCTAAATATGGTTTAATTATTTTAGCGAGCAAGCGCGCACATGATATGCGTAATAACAATGATTACATTTTAGAAGAATATCAATCAGAAAAACCTGTTGGTAAAGCTTTAGAAGAAGTCATCGAAGGTGTATTAAAACCTGAGGAGTAATGCAATACTTTAGATTATAAAACCCGTTAACCTATTGAAAAGGTTGGCGGGCTTTTGTATTGTAAAAGCGAAAATGTTGATATGTATAGTATGATGATCCGCTATTTAAGAAAGGTGTCAAAATGACGACCGTGAAGCGACGCTGAATAGGAGGGACGTTGAAAAATAGAGTGAAAAATCTATCAATATTATAGTTGTTATTCTAAATGCGAGTGAAAGAGATACCAACACCTACTTTTCATCTAAAATATACCTATCATGATCTAACCAGTTTTGCGCATTTAAAAATTGAGTAAATGGAGTATTAAAATATCTTATCAAATCTAACATGATCGGCGACCAGTCATGGGGAATAATAAAAAAACTCTTGAGTGAGATACTCAAGAGTCATAAGCATTTATAATTATTATTCAGGAATGATGTTAACTGGTAAGTCGTCAGGGAATCCATAATACCATTCAACGGTGTCGCCTTCAGAAAGTGTTTGTGAGACAACACCAAATTCTGCGTACTCACCATTTAATAAGTAAACCCAAGTTTTACCTGTTTCATAGTCATTTTCAATACCATCGATAACATCAATGATTCCTTCATCTTCATTGAAGTTGAATTCTAACTCTTCAATGGAACTCATGGCATCGATAACAGAACCTTCTACAGCATCTTTAGCTACGAATTTAGCTGTTTCTTCACCATCTACATATAATGTGAATTTAACGTCAGTTGCAGCGACATCAGCATCTTCTGTTTCGTCGCCTTCTTGAGTTTCTTCACCTTCAACGGTTGTTTCGCCTTCTTGAGTTTCTTCACCTTCAGCTGTTGTTTCACCTTCTTCAGTTGATTCATCAGCAACGGTTGTAGTATCATTTGGTGTGCTTACTTGTGAACCAGTCGTTTCAGCAACGGTTGTTGCTTCTGGTGCAGCTGTTGTTGTTTGTTCAGCTGGTTTGTTTTGGTTACCACATGCCACAAGCATTAATGTTAAAATCGGTAGAGATAATAATTTTACATATTTCTTCATGGTCAACGACCTCCTATAGTTTGTCTTTGTTATTATTAAATTTATCAAGAAATGCTAGTAAAGTCAAATTATTCGCAATATTATCATAGTTTAAATATAATAAAATTAATTAAGTTTGAGAGGTAGAAGCATGCATTTTTATATTGATTCAATTGAAGAGACACAAGCGTTAGCGTCTAAGATGGCTCAATGGTTAAAGCCAGGAATGGTTATTTTATTAGATGGACCACTCGGTAGTGGCAAAACCACTTTTACCCAAAAGGTTGGTAAGGAGCTAGGCGTGAAAAGAGCCATTAAAAGTCCAACTTACACGATTGTCAAAGAATATCCCTTACCTGAATTTAAATTGATTCATATTGATGCCTATCGTTTAGAAGAAGGGGGCGCGGATACGATTGATTTTGATAGTTATCTGAATGAACCGTCCATCATTTTTATTGAATGGTCAGAATATTTAGACGACTATTTACCATTAAATCGTCTTCGTATTAAATTTGTTCCCCAAACAGATCCTAATCAAAGAGAAATAATTTTAACAGTTGAAGGAGAGTCAACCGTGCAATATCAAGAGCTGTTAGAAAAAATGGAGGAGATTTAATTGACAGAGGAGTTAGAAATCGATGTTAGGGTGGCGAAACCACAAGATGCCCGGGCAATTTTAGGTTTATGTGAACAAGTCGGTAGTGAAACTCCCTATTTAACTTTCGGTGAAGAAGGTTTGAACCTGACGGTTCAAGAAGAAGTGGCCATCATCAATAAATATAACAAGGCACAAAACAGTATTTTATTAGTGAGTGAGGTCGATGATCAAATTATTGGGATGTCGAATATTACGCAATTTAATGCCGCTAAGCAACGTCATATTGCTGAGGTTGGCATTTGTTTAGTGGAAGAATATTGGGGTTACGGTATTGCTTCGATGATGATGGAAATGATGATTGAATTTGCAGAAAATTCAGATTTGAAAGTCATTACTCTCGAAGTGGCCCAAAGAAATGAAGCCGCAATTAAGTTATACGAAAAATTCGGTTTCGAGATAGTGGGAAATTTGCGTAAACGATTAAAAGTAGAGGGTTGTTATTTAGATTCTTTTGTAATGGAAAAAGTACTCGATTAAGTAAAAAGATTATGTTAAAATAAGACGTATTGAAAAGCGAAGGAATGAAATGAATGACATTATCAAACTTAATGGATTTAAATTTATCCATGAAAATTGAATTAGATGAGCCATTATCAAAATACACGTATACTAAAACAGGTGGCCCTGCTGATGCAGTAGCGTTTCCTGAAACCAAAGAAGATTTAAAAACATTAATTAACTGGGTAAAAGCGAACCATATTCCCTTAACGATATTAGGCAATGCTAGTAATTTAATCGTCCGTGATGGCGGAATTCGAGGACTGGTTATTATTTTGACGTCTATGAAAGAAATGTCGATTAACGGCAATGAAGTTTATGCTCAAAGTGGCGTGCCATTAATCGAAGTCAGTCGTCAAGCTGGTGCACACAATTTGACTGGACTTGAGTTTGCTTGTGGAATTCCAGGCAGCATTGGTGGTGCTGTATATATGAATGCGGGTGCCTATGGTGGCGAAGTGGTGGACATCATTGAATCGGTCGATATTTTAACACGCGATGGTGAATTTAAGACTATTCAAAATGCAGACTGCGAATTCAGTTATCGTCATAGCATTTTCCAAACTAATGAGGATATCGTAATTGGGGTTAAATTTGTATTAGCTCAAGGCGATGGTGAAGCGATTCAGGCCAAAATGGCTGAATTGACCGAATTACGTCAAAGTAAACAACCGTTAGAATACCCATCTTGTGGCAGTGTTTTTAAGCGTCCAACGGGATATTTTACCGGTAAATTAATTCAAGAAGCAGGGCTACAAGGCTACCGTATTGGTGGTGCTGAAGTCTCTAAAAAACATGCAGGTTTCATTGTTAATATTGACAATGCCACCGCAACAGATTATGTGCGCTTAATTGAATATATTCAAGAAGTCATTTGGCGTAACAATCAAGTGCGTCTTGAACCAGAAGTGCGTATCATAGGAGAAGCGGTTGAAAAAATAGTTCAATAATCGTTTGAGACGATAAGTAGGTGAAGTTCATTAGTAACTTTGACTTGCTTATCGTTTTTTTATTTTCGGTGGGGCAAGTCATTTTTATATCGTGTGAGTATTGCTTTTAATCAATCGGGTATTACTATTTTTTCAAATCTTAACCTTTGAGTATTACTTTCAATTAATCCTTTATGGTGGTTGGTTGCAATTGATAACGAGTAAGTATTTCTTCAAGTCAAAACGCATCAAAAAACTTTCAAAATATCAACCACACTGGCTGCTTTTTTATGGGAGTGGACCAGAAGTAGAAAATTGAATAATTTTCCTTCGTCGGCCCACCCCCGCACAGTTTGAGACCACTCAACCACTGCGCTATTAATTATCGAATAATAATTTTAATTAAGTTTATCAATTTTATGCCCGGCCTTTCTTTCCTTTTTTAGTCAAATAGAGAGAAAATCATCATAACTTAATTATTAAATTTTTCTTAAGAAACAATAGTCCCATTATATTATATAAATATGAAGGAAACTTTCATATATCAAAAAATGGAAACGCTTTTTATTATTTAGATGAGAATGAAGCAAGTTCTTTACTTAAATTTTTGGTAAAAATTTGCTATAATATTAAATGTTAGTGTTAAGAGGAGGTGTGAAAGGATGCCACATTCAACATTGGAAGAAATGAACGCCATTGAAATGGAAGCTCAAGCAGTCCAAACAAAGTATCAGGAAAAGATTGAAGACGCTCGTGTAAAAATGGAACAAAAATTAAAAGAAGCAAATGAAGCGTTTGACGTCGAAACAAAGCAAATGATAGCCGAAGCGCGCCAACACTTCGATGATCAAGAACAACAAGCAAAGGAAAAATTAGCTCAGCGTGTTCAAGAAAATGAAGCACAACTTCAAGAAGCTCTTGGTGATAAAAGGGAGTATTTAATTAATCAAATAGTAGAAAGGGTGGTGAAAGAATATGGCAATTAGCCCAATGCAAAAGGTGACGCTCATTTCGTCACGCGAACATTTAGAAGCGATTCTTTCATCGGTCCAACGATTACGACGAATTCAAGTGGTGGATTTACGACAAGACAATCAGAATAGTTCAGAGTTAGTACCATTAATTGAAGAGTATGATGAGGAACAGCAACAAATCGTCTATGATGATGAAGCCTTACATGCGATTACTAATCGACTTAAACGAATAAATCATGCGATTGAACAATTGGAAGACTATGAAGTAAAAGACAATTGGTTCAAGCAATTGCAGACTGAAAAACCACGTTTATCATTCGCAGAATTTCAACAACATAATCAACAATTTGCTGAGCAACAAGTCATTACCGAAACGAATGAATTAACAGCTCGTATTAAGGAAATTGATGAGTTGTTGGAAAAACGCAATGATCAAATTGATAAATATCGTAAATGGCGAGAGCTAGATATTACACCAACTGCTATAGAGCAGTTCCAGTATATTAAAGCAGTTATCGGAACGGTACCGAATGTTGAAAATAATCAATATATTCAAAAAATAAAACAACATCCAACTATCGTTCATAAAGTTATTTTCTTAAATGATTATGAATATGGTTTAGTCATTTTCTATCAAGAAGATGAAACGAATGCGTTAGAAACTTTATTAGCGGAAGCCAATTTCAATCCGATTGAATATCCTTATCGTACTTTACCAGGTAAGAAGATTGAAGGTTGGGATGCGGAAATTCAACAGTTGAAAGAGGAACGTCGTTCCATTATTCAAAAAATGAAATCAACGAAACGTGAATTAGCGGGCTTAAAGGTTCAAGCAGATTTTGTAAAAACGGCTTATGAACGTGAATTAACTAAGAAAAAAGTTGGTATTACACAACATTTAATGGCGATTGAAGGTTGGATTGAACAAAGTGAATTTGCTGTCTTCAAACAAGCGATACTAGAAGAGTTCGGTAACAAAGTAGTTATTAGAACAGCGGATGTTCAAGCTGACGAAGTGGACGAAGTCCCAATTAAATTAAAAAACAATTTCTTAGTTAAACCATTTGAATTAATTACACGCATGTACGCTTTACCAAAATATGATGAATTGGACCCAACGCCATTTTTAATGCCATTTTATTTTGTCTTCTTTGGCATGATGGTGGCCGATGCGGGTTATGGCTTATTAATTTTTATTTTAAGTCTGTTGGCACTTAAAGTATTCAATTTATCAGAAGGAATGCAAAATGCCTTAAGATTTGGCGCTATTTTAAGTGTTTCAATTATGATTTGGGGTAGTCTTTACGGTTCCTTCTTTGGTTTTAGTTTACCATTTCAATTAATTAACCCGAATGAGGATGTCATGCTGATTCTAGGTATTTCTGTCGCTTTAGGTTTAATTCATATTTTTGCAGCATTAGCAATTAATACTTATTTAAAACTAAAAGAAAGAAATATAGTTGAAGCTTATTCAACAGGAGTGGCATGGGTTTTACTGTTAACAGGTTTTATTTTAATTGGAGTAGGCATGTTAGGTGAAAGCTATGCGGTCTTAGCTCTAATTGGTAAATGGTTAGCGATATTGAATGCTATTGGCATCGTCGTCGCATCTTGTATTAAAGCAGGCGGTATTGGTGGTTTAGGTTGGGGACTTTATGATTTATATGGCACGACGAGTTATATTGGGGATTTAGTCTCTTATACACGTTTGATGGCTTTAGGGTTATCAGGTGGTAGTATTGCTTTAGCATTCAATATGATTATTGACTTTATGCCTGGCGCAATGAAATTTACCGTTGGTATATTATTATTTATTGCCTTACATGCATTAAGTTTATTCTTATCACTTTTAAGTGCTTATGTGCATGGTGCTCGTTTAATTTTCGTTGAGTTTTTTGCTAAGTTTTACAATGGTGGCGGTCAAGAATTTAATCCGTTAACCATTTCGCAAGATTATGTCTCAATCAATGATGAAAAGAATCAATAAAAATTGGAGGAATTTTTAATATGGAACAATTTGTAGGATATTTTACACAAAATGGTGGCGCATTTTTTGCTAGTTTAGGGATTGTAGTTGCGGTTGTCTTTTCTGGTATGGGTTCTGCTCGTGCTGTTGGTTTGGCTGGTTCTGCAGCAGCTGCTTTATTAAAGGAAGAGCCTGAAAAATTCGCACAAGCATTAATTTTACAGTTATTACCGGGTACTCAAGGTTTATACGGATTCGTTATCGGATTTTTAACGGCTTTACAAATAGGTAATGGTTTAACTGTTCAACAAGGTTTAGGCTATTTATTTGCTGCTTTACCAATTGGGATTGTAGGATACTTCTCAGCAGCACACCAAGGAAATGTGGTCGTTTCAGCAATGCAAATTTTAGCGAAACGTCCTGAAGAAAATACAAAAGGTATCATCTTATCAGCGATGGTTGAAACCTACGCTATCTTAGCCTTCGTAGTATCATTTATCTTATTCTTAAATGTCTAGTGAGGTCGATAATATGAGCGACTTACAAAATTTACGTGAGTCCATCTTGCAAAAGGCGCACCAAGAAGGACAAGCGCAATTCGATAAAGCAAAGGAAGAACTTGAACATGAGTTTCAAACAAAATTAAAAGCACAGTTACATGAAAAAGAAAGTATGCGTAATGTGCAATTGAATCGAGAACAACAACGTTTATCTCGTTTGGAGCATCAAGTGTTAAATCAAGAAAGACAAGGCAGTTTAAATAGTCGCCAAGCATTAATGGACCAATTATTTGCCGGCGCCGTGCAAAAAATGGAAGCTTGGGATAATCAAACTTTCTTAGAATTTACCAGAACAATTTTAACTCAATTTAAAGACAAAGAATTACAAGTAGTTTTTGGTGAAAAGACACGTAATCGATTATCTTCATCAGAGTTACAATCATTATTGGAACAATTTCCAAAATTAACCATTGCTCAAGAGTCGATTTCAGATCAAAGTGGTTTTGTGGTAAAAGATCAACGTGTGGATTATAATTTCATGTTTGATCAATTAGTAAATTCTGTTCGCAATGATTTAAGTGCAGATTTAGCGCAACAAGTTTTTAATACCAAATAAGGGGGGATTTTATGACGACCCACGATTTTTCAGGTGTTAATACGACTATTAGTGTAAAGGAACAATATTTCCTAAGCCGAGAAGAATGGCAACAGTTACTTAATGCCAAAGATGCCGAGACATTATCCATCATTTTACAAAATTCACCTTATGAGATGTCAGTTGAACAGTTGTCTGACCCAGATAAGATTGAAGACGTATTAATGAGAGAATTGCGTAATGCTTATCGGTTTGTGTTTGAGGAGTCACCTCAGTCTGAAATAGTCGAAATTTTTTCAGCACAATACTTGTATCATAATTTAAAAGTATTAATGAAAATGAAGGTAACCGGTCACGATTTCGAGAATCTATTGATTGATATTGGCAAATTCCCATTGGATGCTTTAAGACATGTGACTCAAACATTTGAATCGAGTGTTTTATATCCCAATGTGGTGGAAGAAGTGAATCGTACTTGGCAAGATTATCAAGCTTACCAAGCACCAGAAGCTTTTGACGTCGGGTTTGATGGTGCCTATTTTGCTCATTTAAGACATCTCGATGAGAAAATCAATGATCCTAAAGTTACACCGATTATTAATGCATTAATTGATTTTTATAATGTCATTGCGATTAAACGCGCAATTGAATTAGATAGAGGTCATGGTTTCATGTTTACCATGATGACCAGTAAGGGATCTATTGAGAAGAAAGAGTTAATTGAACGGGTTGAACAAGGTCAATTAGCTCAATGGTTTGAAGAACAAACGCATATTTATTTTGGTGGGGTCTTTAAACCTTATATTGAAGATATGAATAACGGGACGATTACCGCCAATCAATTAGAGCATTTACGGGATGCCTATATTCATCAATATTTCTTCGAAAATCGTTTAGATGCTCAAGGACCTTTATTAGTATTGAAATATATTTTCGGTAAAGAGAATGAAATTAATAATTTAAGACTCGTATTAACTGGTCATGCCAATGGCATAGCCAAAGAAAGGATTCAAGAAAGGATGGGTGCGATTTATGGCGAAACAATATAAAGTAGCGGTCGTTGGAAATCGTGATGCCATTCTACCATTTAAAATGATTGGATTTGAAACTTTTCCAGTCAATACTGCTGATGAAACTAAAAAGACTTTGCGCCAATTAGAAAATGACCAATATGGAATTGTCTATTTAACGGAAGATTTCGCTCAAGAAATCCCGGATGTCATTCAATATTATGATACAGTCGTGACACCCGCTGTCATTTTAATTCCAACCCATCGTGGTAACTTTGGCATTGGTGCACAAAAAATTCAAGATAATGTCGAAAAAGCAGTCGGAATGAATATTCTATAAGCGGCTACTTAACAATTTAAAATTTATAAAGGAGGAAATAGATTGAGTCAAGGTAAAATTATTAAAGTATCTGGACCATTAGTTGTCGCTTCTGGAATGTCTGAAGCCAATATCCAAGATATTTGTCATGTAGGACATCTTGGATTAATTGGTGAAATCATTGAAATGCGACAAGATAAAGCCTCTATTCAAGTATATGAAGAAACAAGTGGACTTGCACCAGGTGAACCTGTAGTGACAACCGGGGAAGCTTTATCCGTCGAATTAGGCCCTGGTATTATGTCACAAATGTTTGATGGCATTCAACGTCCATTGGATACTTTTATGGAAGAGACTAAGAGTGATTATTTAATTCGTGGGGTTCAAGTACCCATCTTAGATCGTAATAAAAAATGGGCTTTTGAACCTAAAAAATCCGTAGGCGATTTTGTTTCGGCTGGTGATGTGATTGGCGTTGTCCAAGAAACCAAGGCAGTAGAACATCGTATTATGGTACCAGTCGGTGTAGAAGGAACATTAACGACAGTAGAATCAGGCGAGTTTACGATAGAAGAGGTTATTTATAAAGTTGACAAAGCAAATGGTGGCGAGTTTGAAGGCACGATGATTCAACGCTGGCCAGTGCGTAAAGGCCGTCCATTTGCCCAAAAATTAATTCCAGAAGAACCCATGATTACAGGACAACGTGTGGTCGATACATTCTTCCCGGTAACGAAAGGGGGAGCCGCAGCGGTTCCAGGACCTTTCGGAGCAGGTAAGACAGTTGTACAACACCAAATCGCAAAATATGCGAACGTAGATATTGTTGTTTACGTTGGATGTGGTGAACGTGGTAACGAAATGACGGACGTATTAAATGAATTCCCAGAATTGATTGACCCTAATACAGGCGAATCGATTATGGAAAGAACCATCCTAATTGCAAATACTTCTAATATGCCGGTAGCAGCGCGTGAAGCATCAATTTATACTGGGATCACAATTGCGGAATATTTCCGTGATATGGGTTACTCAGTGGCAATAATGGCGGACTCTACTTCTCGTTGGGCGGAAGCTCTACGTGAAATGTCAGGTCGTTTAGAAGAAATGCCAGGGGATGAAGGATATCCAGCATATTTAGGTTCACGTATTGCGGAATATTATGAGCGTGCAGGACGTGTTCGTGTATTAGGAAGCGAAGGCATTGAAGGAACGATTACAGCCATCGGTGCAGTATCACCTCCAGGTGGGGATACTTCTGAGCCTGTAACTCAAAATACTTTACGTATCGTGAAAGTTTTCTGGGGATTAGATGCCACCTTAGCGCGTAAACGTCACTTCCCATCTATTAACTGGTTAAGTTCTTATTCATTATATTTATCTGAAATCGGACAATATTTCGAAGAACACGGTCAAGAAGGCTGGTCTAAGAAGGTCACTAAAGCAATGAATTTATTGCAAAAGGAAAGTGAACTAG
Organism: Globicatella sp. HMSC072A10; assembly: GCF_001811625.1. Lineage (NCBI taxonomy): Bacteria > Bacillati > Bacillota > Bacilli > Lactobacillales > Aerococcaceae > Globicatella > Globicatella sp. HMSC072A10. Next base: position 33,279 of record NZ_KV805822.1, read on the forward strand.
AAGAAATCGTTCGTTTAGTTGGGTTAGAGTCATTATCTGAACGTGACCGTATTACAATGAATACCGCACGAATGATTCGTGAAGACTACTTACAACAAAACGCATTTGATGATGTGGATACTTATACTTCTTTTGATAAGCAAGATACCATGTTAACGAATATTTTACACTTTGATGAAAAAGCACATGAGACTTTAAGTTTAGGAGCTTATTTCACCGATATTATGTCAAATACAGTCCAATTACGTGACCGTATCGCTAGAAGTAAATTTATTGCTGAAGAAGATATTGACAAAATTAAAGCATTATATGACGAAATTGATAAGACCATGCGTCATATTTTAGAACATGGAGGTGAGGCATAATGGCAGTAATTAAAGAATATCGTTCGGTTGAAGAAGTCGTTGGCCCACTGATGATTGTCGATGGTGTCGATGGCGTTAAATACAATGAATTAGTAGAAGTTGAAATGCAAAACGGTGAAGTCCGCCGCGGACAAGTGCTAGAAGTCCAAGAAAGTCGTGCCGTTGTGCAATTGTTTGAAGGATCTTCAGGTATCAACTTAAAGAACACGAAAGTACGTTTTAGCGGTAAACCACTTCATTTACCTGTTTCTGAAGATATGATTGGTCGTATTTTCAATGGGATGGGTGAACCGATTGATGGTGGACCGGCAATTATTCCAGAAAAATCATTAGACATTGATGGACAAGCTATTAATCCAGTGGCTCGTGATTATCCGGATGAGTTTATCCAAACAGGGATTTCAGCGATTGATCACTTAAACACTTTAGTTCGTGGACAAAAATTACCAGTATTCTCTGGATCTGGTTTACCACATAAAGAATTAGCGGCCCAAATTGCTCGTCAAGCCACCGTATTGAATTCTGATGATAAGTTTGCTGTTGTTTTTGCAGCAATGGGGATTACGTTCGAAGAAGCTGAATTCTTTATGAATGACTTGCGCGAAACAGGTGCGATTGATCGTTCCGTATTATTCGTTAACTTAGCGAATGACCCAGCGATTGAACGTATTGCGACGCCAAAAATTGCTTTAACAACAGCTGAGTATTTAGCTTATGAAAAAGGGATGCATGTCTTAGTAATTATGACGGACATGACGAACTATTGTGAGGCATTACGTGAAGTTTCGGCAGCTCGTCGTGAAGTTCCAGGTCGTCGTGGTTATCCAGGTTACTTATATACGAACTTATCAACATTATATGAACGTGCAGGACGTTTAGTTGGAAAACCAGGTTCTGTAACCCAAATTCCAATTTTATCGATGCCAGAAGATGATATTACGCATCCAATACCTGACTTAACCGGTTATATTACCGAAGGACAAATTATTCTTTCGCGTGAATTGGATAATATGGGTTATAAACCACCGATTAACGTATTACCATCATTATCACGATTGAAGGATAAAGGGTCAGGTGAAGGTAAAACACGTAAAGACCATGCACCAACCATGAACCAATTATTTGCGGCTTATGCTGAAGGTAAGCAAGCTAAAGAATTAGCAGCTATTCTAGGTGAGTCGGCGTTATCGGAAACAGATAAATTATATGTTGAGTTTACGACACGTTTTGAGCAAGAATATATTAATCAAGGATTTACGACTAACCGTTCTATTCAAGAAACCTTGGATTTAGGTTGGGACTTATTATCTATCTTGCCGCGTGAAGAGTTAAAACGTATTAAAGACGATATGATTGATGAATTCTTACCTAAAAAGGGGGAATAATTCATGGCTAGATTGAATGTCAATCCCACTCGGATGGAATTAAGCATTCTAAAAGAGCGTTTAAAGACGGCCACCCGTGGTCATAAACTATTGAAAGATAAGCAAGACGAATTGATGCGTCAGTTCATTATGAAAATTAAAGAAAATAATGAATTACGAAAAAAAGTTGAAGGACAACTGACTTCAGCGATGCAAGATTTTGTTTTAGCGAAATCAATGAAGAGTGATCAAATGGTGCAAGAAATCTTTTCTCTACCAGCCAAAGAAGTGAGTTTACAGGTTCGTTATGACTCTGTAATGAGTGTGAAGGTCCCAAAATTTAACTATGAGATAAAGGATCAATCGTTAGATAGTGAGTTTCCTTATAGTTATGTGGCTACAACTTCTGATATGGACCAAGCAATTGAGTCCGTTAACGAAAGCTTGACCGATATGCTAAAATTGGCAGAGATTGAAAAAGGATGTCAGTTGATGGCGGATGAGATTGAAAAGACCCGTCGTCGTGTGAATGCATTAGAATTCCGTACCATTCCTCAATTAGAAGAGACAATCTATTTCATAGAAATGAAATTAGAAGAGGCTGAGCGTGCGCAAGTAACGCGTATGATGAAGATTAAGGATATGGGACAAAAATAAAAGTGAAAAGGTCTGGTTAGAAAGAATGAATTTCTAGCCAGGCTTTTTTGTGTGCGCCCAGCATGGGCGTTAACTTGGCGGT
>NZ_KV805822.1:35846-61117 GCF_001811625.1 Globicatella sp. HMSC072A10
CATGGGCGTTAACTTGGCGGTTCAAGTCCGCTGCTTCTAACGCATGTGAAACTGTAATGATTAAAGTCAAACAGTTTCAGCAAGGCTTTGCAGTAGAAACTGTTAGCTAAAGGCAAGGGTGTCGGTACCCTATCCTTAATTTTTAAGTGATAAGCACTGAGAATTAAGGTCGTCGTGAGGCGGAATCTGAAGGAAGCCTAAGGCAAACTCCTGCACCGACGAATAGAAACTTGATAGAAGGTCTAACCATAAGGATAAGCTTGCCCAACATAGTGAAGCCCAATACTGCACGGATTATGGTGGGATAAATCAAGCGGTGAAATGGGAGGATGGTTAAAGCACCTTACCTGGGGAGGTCTCATGAGAGATAGGATATCTTAGTAACAACGAATCATGAGAAGTCAGCAGAGGTCATAGTAGGTTGTCTACCAACTGAAGGACTGAACAATATGTATATGTTAACTTAAAAGTGAGCCACTATATTAATTGAAAACTGAGCCACTTTTGATAGAAAATAACACCTTTCTATATTTTGTCCTAATTTAACTATATTTAGTCAATAGCTGAATTTAAGCGTTTTCGTTACAATATACTTGTAAGCGGTTAAAAACGGAGGGGTAAAAATGGAACTAACGGAAAAACAAAAAATGCGGAAACAAAAAATGAAACGCTTGAAGAGTAGTTGGCCATTATTGTTTTTTGCTTTACCTGGTTTTATCTGGTTAATTATTTTTTATTACATTCCTGTATTCGGTAATGTGGTAGCATTTAAAAAATTTCAATTCTCAGATGATGGAGGCTTTTTTTCCAGTATTTTTAATAGTCAATGGGTAGGATTCAAAAACTTTGAGTTCTTATTCAGTTCACGTAATGCTTATATTATTACTAGAAACACCGTCTTATATAATTTGTTCTTTATTTTTGTAGGATTGATTATTGCGGTAAGTTTTGCCATTATTTTGAGTCAGATGCGTAATCGTTTTTTAGTTAAAACAATTCAGACATCGATGCTGTTACCTTATTTCTTATCATGGGTAATTGTGAGTTTCTTTGTATCATCCTTTATAAGTGTGGACAAAGGATTAATACCTAACCTTATTCGAGAAGCAGGTGGCGTCGCCAAAAACTGGTATGTAACACCAGGTATTTGGCCACCTTTACTAATCTTCTTAGGTATTTGGAAAGGTATCGGTTATAGTTCGATTATTTATTTTGCAGCAATAGTTGGTATTGATAAGACATATTATGAAGCGGCCGAAGTGGATGGGGCTACTAAGTGGCAACAAATTCGTCATGTGATGATACCACAGATTGTTCCGATGATGATTGTTTTAACGATCTTAGCTTTAGGTGGTATCTTTAGAGCTGACTTCGGTTTATTCTACCAAATACCACGAAATTCTGGTCTGTTATACAATGTTACAGCCGTATTGGATACTCATATCTATAATGCTTTAACAGCATCCGGTGATATCTCGATGGCAACGGCAGCCGGTCTTTATCAATCATTTGTAGGATTTATTTTACTGTCAGTAGCGAATATGATTGTTAGAAAAATAGATCCAGAATCAGCAGTTATTTAATGAAGGAGTGACACACATGGTGAAGAAAAAAATCGAAAGAGTCCAAGTGGATCGCTTCGGTAAACAAACCAATTTTATCTTTAGCATTTTAATGAGTATAGTAGGATTTTTAGGAGTATTTCCATTCATCTTTATTATTATTGTATCGTTAACGAGTGAAAGTTCCATTATTCAAAATGGTTATAAACTATTCCCATCTGAGTGGAGTATTGAAGGCTATCGTTATTTATCCACGATGTCAGGTCAAATTCTTAATGCCTTAATGGTTTCTGTTTTGGTGACCGTTTTAGGAACCATTATTAATGTCACCTTTACGAGCACCTATGCTTATGCACTATCTCGACCAAATTTACCTTTTAAGAAATTTTTCTTAGTATTAATTATTATCCCAATGTTAATTGGGGCGGGGTTAGTACCGGGTTATATTGTGGTAACCAATTTATTAAAATTAAAAAATACCATTTGGGCCTTAATATTACCAGCAGCTTTTAGCCCGTTTAATATTATTATTATGCGTACCTTTTTCAAGAAGAGTGTTCCGAATTCTATTATCGAATCAGCTCGTATTGATGGTGCGAGTGAATTGAGAGTCTTTTTACAAATTGTCCTGCCATTATCAGTACCAGGGTTAGCGACGATTGGATTGTTCGCAGCGATTGGTTATTGGAATGACTGGTTCAATGCATTACTTTATATTACTAAAACTAATTTATATCCACTGCAATATGTATTGATGAATATTCAAAGTAATATCGACTATATGTTAGATAATGCGGGTTTAGGTATTAATATATCGCAACTAAATATTCCTAAGGAAGCAACTCGAATGGCCCTCGTTGTAATTGCGACATTACCAATTGCGGTGAGTTATCCATTCTTCCAAAAATACTTTATTAGTGGTTTAACGATTGGAGGGGTGAAGGAGTAGCGAAATGAAGTTGGTAGGCGTTGGAGAATCAAGAGAGATTTAAAGGAGAGAAAAATATGTTCAAAAAAATTGTAAAATCAGCGGCTGTCGGTGCCTTGGCATTATCAAGTGTTTTAGCAACATCACCTGTAACAAATGTATTTGCCGAAGAACCTACAACGGTTAAATGGTATCAAATTGGAACGGCTCCAGATAATTTAGATAAGCTATTGGAAATCGTTAATGAGAAATTAGTCGAAAAAGTCAATGCTAAAATCGATATGGAATACATCGGTTGGGGTGAGTACGATCAAAAAATGACCGTTATGACCAATGCAGGTGAAAAATATGATATTGCTTTTGCGGTTAACTTTTTAGACAATGCTCAAAAAGGTGCTTATGCAGATCTAACAGAATTGATGGAAGAATATGCTCCAGAATCATTAGAAATGTTAGATGAAGCCTATATTAAAGGTAGTACAGTAAATGGAAAATTATATGCATTCCCTGTTAATGGTAATGTGTATGCTGAGCAATATTGGGCATTTAACCCAACATTTTTAGAAAAATATGACTTTGACTATACTTCTGTAAAAAGTATGACCGATTTGGAACCATTATTAAAAGCTGTTAAAGAAGGCGAAAGTGGTGTTGCGGGATTAGCAGCCGGTCAAGGATGGCGTGTCGGTCATGACTTCGACTTTGTATTAGGCGATACCGTTCCTCTAGGAATTGATATGTTAGGCGATAAGACTAAAATTATTAACCCTTATGAAGAAGGCGATTCTTTAATTCCTGATTTAAAAGTAATGCATGATTTCTATAATAAAGGTTACTTACCTGCAGATGCAGCAACAAGTGATCAAGGTTATCCATTAGAAGCAGACACATGGGCAGTTCGTCGTGAGACTGTGGGACCACGTGACTATGGTAACTACTTATTACAAACAGTTTCAGGCAAAGAATTACAAATTCAAGCTTATACACAAGTTCCATTGAAATCAGTCGCTCAAGCGCGTATGGCTAACTTTGTTGTGTCACAAAATTCAGATAATAAAGAAGCAGCAGTCAAAGTATTAAACGAAGTCAATACAAATCCAGAAATTTTAAATACTTTAGTTTATGGACCAGAAGGCGAAAACTGGGAAATGAATGAAGATGGTACGATTAAATTATTACCAGCATATAATGAAGGTGCAAGCCATATGTCAGCATGGAATACAGGTAATGCGGATATCTTATATAAAGATGAAAAAATTACTGATGAACAAATCGCAGCATCAGAAGAAGGATTACAAAATGCTGAAGAATCACCATTATTAGGATTCAACTTTGTAACAGACAATGTAAAAACTGAAATTGCGAACGTTCAAACAGTAGTCGCTCAATACATTTCAAGCTTACATACAGGTACCGTTAACCCAGATGATGTTTTACCAACATTTAATGAAGAATTAAAAGCAGCAGGATTAGATAAAATCCAAGAAGAAATGCAAAAACAATTCGACGAATACCTAAAAACAAAAGAATAAAATAAAGTGCGGAAAGTTGCGTTCAGAAATGGAACACTGGAGAACATAGCCTGCAGAGTGGAACACACTCAAAGGCAATGTTCGAAGTGGAGGCCATTTCTGCAACTTTGAGCCGGATTGAAAAAGTGCGAAAAGTTGCGTTCAGCACTGGAGACTGGGCATCAACTTTATAAATTCAATAAAGTCATTGTTAAATTTAACTAATATTGAACCCCCTAAGAGGCAGGTACGTTGGTGCCGCCTCTTCTTTTAAATTTTTTTGAGTGCGCTTTAGTAATAGCGTATAATAGTCTACGAGGTGATTTGATGAATCATTTACAATTTATTGATACAAGAATGGGAACGCGTAATCAACATGCTATTGGGCATGGTAATACATTGCCGTATACAGGGGTTCCTTTTGGGATGAACCATTTTGTGATGCAAACACGCTTAAATGAAAGTCGTTTTTTCCATCCTGATGATTATACTCAATATGGCGTTAGGTTAACTCATCAACCAAGTCCATGGATGGGGGATTTTTGCCAGGTATTATTTAATCAATTGCGATTAACAGAGGAAGAGTATCGTCAATTATTGGCTAATCCGACTGAAAACATGGCACTGAATATTTCAATGAGTAGTTATCGTCCGGATGAAGCAATATTTCAACCTCATTATTTGTCATATAAAAGATTGAGAGATGGCTTAAAACAATGTTGGACGGTTGGTGATCGTGGTGCTAGATGGCAAGTACAAGCCACTCGCAATTTCCCCTATCATCTATTAACCATTACGCTTGATGCTGATAGTACAGTTAATTTACAATCGGATGGTCATTCAATTCATCTAGAAACTGCCCAATTGGCGGGTTCAAAATATAATCAATTTCAACAATATTCAATTCTAAAGTCACAGTTTAGTTTAACGCCTCTAGTCAAAATTCCATTAACTTTGAATCAACATGATCAGGTAATGTATCTATTTCAGGTGGAAGCTGAACAAGAAACAATTGAGATGTCGTTGACCACGTCTTACATTTCTTATGAGCAGGCTAAAATCAATCGGCTACAAGATGATTTTTTTAAAGGAACATTTTTAGATGGAAAAAAACATTCAGCTAATAAATGGCTCAATTATTTAGAGCGTATTGAGGTTAAACATCGTGATTTTGACCAGGTGAAAATATTTTATCATTGCTTATGGCGTACAGCTACCTTTCCTCAAATGGGACATGAAGTGGATTCGGCTAATAAAACAGTTCATTTCTCGCCATATACCGGTAAGGTAGAAGCAGGACATTTCTTTACTAATAATGGGTATTGGGATACGTTTAGAACGAATTATCCTTTGTATACCTTAATCATACCGTCTAAAGTACCGGAATTTATCGATGGTATTTTGTCAGTTGTGAGAGCAGATCGTTATCTACCTAAATGGTTATCGCCTGATGAGCGTGGATTAATGCCGGGGACTTTAGTAGATGGTGTAATTGCCGATGCGGTAACGAAAGGTTTAGTTGATAAGGAGACAGCATCTTTATTATTAGAGGCGATGATTGATTCTGCTAATCATGCAGGTGAACATGCTACCGAAGGTCGTGAAGGAGTTGAAGAGTACTTATCACTAGGCTATTTATCGACGAATTACCATGAATCTGTCAATAAGACATTAGATTTTGCTTATAGTGATTTTTGTGTTAGTCAATTGGCAGCTTATTTAGGGAAAAAAGAATTAGCTGAAGAATATCGAGTGCGTGCCCGTTCCTATCGTCATTTATTCAATGTGAAGGCTAAGCAAATGGTACCACGTACCGATAGTGGCGAGTGGTTGGAGACAATCGACGCTCATCGTTGGGGCGAACACTATACTGAAGGAAGTGCTTGGCAAAATAGTTTGGCTGTCTATCATAATATTGCCGATTTAATTGCCTTACACGGTGGCGATGAAGAATTTTTTAATCATCTCAATCATTTAATTAATCAAGAGCCTATTTATGATGTCAATGGTTATGGTTATGAAATTCATGAAATGACCGAAATGGCTCGTGTACAATTCGGCCAATTAGCTTTATCAAACCAGCCTAGCTTTCATATGCCTTACTTATTTATTTTTGTAGGATATCCTCAATTTTCTCATTTACTGATTAAACAATTAATCACTCAATTATTTAGTGACGAATTTGATGGTTATATTGGTGATGAAGATAATGGGAGTTTATCCAGTTGGTATGTATTAAGCAGTCTTGGTATTTATCCAATGACACCTGGTGCAAGTCAATGGACCTTAGGGATGATGACTTGGGATGAAGTCACTATTCATTTAGAAAGTGGTCAAAAGATTGAGTTGATTTCACGAAATTATCAGACACCTTATTTACAAGTGGTTACCAAGCGTTGGCTAAATGGGAAACCTTATTTACCGCAATATTTAAGTCATCAAGAGTTAATGCAGGGAATTCAATTAGAACAATCACTGGGAGCCGTCCCAAGTATTGAAAAAGTAGCACCCGCTTTACGGCCATTCTCAATGGATGCTGATCAGTAAACTGTAGTGCTCTAAAGAAGAGCGTCTTAAACATTTATTACGTTTATCTAAATGTCTATTTAAAAGCAACCATATCCAATTAATCGTAACAAAATATAAAGTCAGGAGTCATGAACAATGGAGTCACGTTTTAATGAGGCGATTCATCGCATATACTATTTTTTAAAATTAAATTTAATGCTAGTCTTAGGGTTTCTATTGGGAGGGTGTCTATTGTCATCTTTAACCGTAGGCATTAGTCTGCATTTAGAAGCAAAAAATAATGCTGCTTTATTGACTTTTAAACAATGGTGGAACAAGGTTAAAATCGAATATAAGCAGACGGCTCTTATTTCATGGCTCTATAATCTGTGTATCATTTTGTTATTGTGGGCATTATTTGTGACCAGTCAATTGAAAGGGATTGTCTTTTTAATGTCATGGTTTGTGCAAGTGGCTCTGTTAATCGGATGTGTCTTAACGATGTTGGCTGAAGCTCAACTTCGACAATATTACGAGGGAGCGGCTTGGCAAATTACTAAATTGTCGTGGATGCAATTGTTTATGTCTCCCAAAGCGAACATCGGCACCTTGTTATTAGGATTTATTTTAGGGTTAGTGAGTCTACAATTTCCTGCGATTGTCTTTTTAACGGGATGGGCGATTTGGATTAGTTTTATGACGTCAATTTATTATAAAGAATGGACAAGGTTGGAGATAATATGAAGGTAAAAGAGAATCAACTAAATTTGATTTTAAAATATTATACTTTAACGACGTTAATCCTAATGTTAGCCTTACCTACCTTGGTCACAGGGGTCATCTATATTCAAAGGCGTGATGCCATGGTGATGGAGATGGATCGTATTGCTAAAACAATGGCTTTTACACTTAATAATGCTACTAATGGTATGAATCGTTTTGCTCAAGTTTTGACCTCGTCTAATAGCTGGGAAAAAGAATTGAATCGTTACTTCAATGAAAGTTATTCTGACCACCATACGTATTATTTATTAAATGGCGCTCGTGGTGAGTTTTTACCAAATGAAACATTCCGTCAATATGATTACAATCGACATTTAATAGCGATTCAAATGAGTCTAGCTAATAGTGAGTATTTTTATGAGTCACTAGCGGAAAATCCTAAAGGTCGTAAAGTAGAACAATTAAATTTTAAAACAGGTATTCATTTATCGATGCCGTTAAGAAGTCGATTTACTTTGCAGGATTTAGGCCAATTATACTTTACTTATTCTTATGATGAGTTAATTAAGGAAATTTTTTCCGAAAAAGAAGGGGAACTGTTAATTTTTGATCCGGTTATCAATCAATTAGTAGGACGGGGAAGCTTCGCTTCAAAACCTGGAGAGACGCTTGCGTTAACCGATATCACAGCTAAAATCGATCAGTGGCGACAAGATCATTTCGTTAGTCAAGAGATGACCACTACCGGTCATAATGTTATTTATTTAATGCCCAAAAAAATCTTATGGCAACGGATTATCGGGATTATTCTCGGAATCTTTCTATTTGTGATGTTTACTGCCGGAATCATTTTAATTTTTATTTTCAAGCAAATTAGACGTTATGCCGATCAGGTAAATGATATTCTCCTTACAACCCGTAAGATTGAAAAAGGACAAGTTTATTATCGGATTAATGAAAATAATAAAGTCGCAGAACTTGAACAGATTACTAAAGCGATCAATGCGATGTTAAATGGTCAGCAAGCAAGTATGCGCGAGATGTTTCATTTACAATTACAAAATAATGAAGCTGTCTTAAAGGCTTTACAAGCACAAATAAACCCGCACTTTTTATATAATACTTTAGAATATATTCGGATGAGTGCCTATGTTGAAGGCGCAGATTCTTTAGCTGAATTTGTTTATGATTTCTCTTCTTTACTCCGAAATAATATCACCAATGAGAAAGAAGCGACTATTTATCAAGAAGTTTATTTCATCAAGAAATATGTCGGACTATACCAAGCACGTTATCCAGAAAAATTATCCTTTGATATTGAACTTGATGAAAGTTTGAACCGGATTATTTTGCCGAAGTTTACTTTACAACCCTTGATTGAAAATTATTTGGTACATGGTGTTGATTTTAGTCGACATGATAATCATTTAAGCTTGACTATTCAACGCGTGGCGAATACATTCGAGATCAAATTAAGTGATAATGGTAAGGGAATGACCGAGGAGCAAATTGATTTACTGAATACGCAGATCAAGCAATATATTAAAAATCCCTATCAAATGCAATCAGTCCAGACTAGCATTGGGATAGGATTAGTAGCTCAACGATTGGCTCAAACTTTTGGTAAGGAAATAACAATGGAATATAGGCTCAATACAAGAGGAGGTGTATCGGTTTGGTTGAAACTACCCATCAAAGAAACTATCGAGTCTTAATGGTTGATGATGAATTTATGATTTTAAAGGGCTTGGAACGGATGATTGATTGGGAAGGACTTAGCCTTCAATTAGCCGCCACGGCTAGTCATGGTGAAGAAGCATTGGCGGTGATTAATCAGCTACCGATTGATATTATTATTACCGATATCAACATGCCGCGTTTATCCGGCATCGAATTTATCGAACAAGTAAAAAATCAAGATCATCGGATTGAATTTATTTTTATCTCGGGATATGAAAAATTTGAATATGTCAAAAGTGGTATATCATTAGGCGCCTCCGATTATTTATTAAAACCAATTGATCGTGATGAATTGCATCAAGCATTGAAAAAAGTAATGCACCGCTTGGATATTCATTATCAATTACAAACACAAAAGGTAAATTTAAAGAAACAAAAATTATTTGAATGGTTAAGAAATCCGCTTCAAGATAACGTTGAATTAGAGGCCGTTAATGAAGCGACCCAAGTCTTCTTTATTACACCAAATGACGATCAGCCATTTGCTGAATGGTTAAAACACTATCAACAGTCACCCAATTGGTTAATCATACAAAAGTTTGACCACTCAATCATTGTCATTAAAATTCAGGATGATGCGCTATTACACGGTAGAGTGATAAAACAAATGGAACCGTTAAGTTTACTAAATTTACATCATTGGTTTCAGGCATTTAGACGACGCATGGACAATTTAGATTTTTATATAAAAAAAGATTCGGAACAATCATTCGTCCACTATTTATTTGAAGTGCCTACGAAGAATAATGAAGAAACGATTGCATCTTTAATTGCTTCGATTTATCAACATTTAGATAAAAATCAATTGGTTCAAGTAGGCGAATTATTAACCCAATTGGAAAGAGAGTTGACCTATCAAGCAGTCAATCGTGATGAAGTATTACAAATTATGCAAGCATTTATCAATTATCAAACGGTGGAAAAACCTTTATTGACCGAAATTGAAACGGTTCACCAAGTGATTCAGCAAACGGCTGAACTATTAAGGGTGAATCAAGCACAAGTAGAATATGATCGCCTTCATCCAATCGTTCAAGAGGCGATTATCTATATCAATAACAATTTAGCGTCAGAACTGACTTTGAAACATTTAGCTGATCATTTGCATATGAATGTCATGTATTTGGGTCAATTAATTAAAAAAGAGCTAAATCAGTCTTTTTCTAAATATTTGAATGAATTACGGATTGAAAAATCCAAACAATTGTTAATTAAGACGCAGTTAACGATAGCTGAAGTGGGGAATGAAGTGGGCTATCAAAATCAAGGCTATTTTTATCGGATGTTCAAACAAGCCGAGGGCTTGAGTCCCAAAGAATATCGTCAGCATTACTGGGATAATGAGCAAGAACTACTGTAGAGACTATGATTTAAAGCTGTGGTGCTAGGCCCGCGTTTGATGAGGCTGGGCATAAACTTGATAAATTTAGTTAAGATTATTGTTCATTAATTAATATCGCAGTGGTTGAGTGGTCTCAACCTGCGTCTTAAAGACTTGTTTAAGACCTACTCAACTGTGCGGGGGTAGGCCAACGAAGCGAAAATTATTTGATTTTCTACTTCTTGCCCACTCCCTCTTGACCGGACTTTAAAGGCTATCATTGTTTTTGATTGAATGAAATAGATTGAGTAAGTGAGGCTAGTCCAAAATTGAAACTAACGCTTGGTTCTTTTTGTTTATTTTATTAATGTAGCGGTGGAATAGCATCCAACGGCGTCTTAAAGACAAATTTGAAACCTACTAATTTGGAGTGGGCAGAAGCAGCGAAAATTATCTAGTTTGCTACTTCTTGCCCACTATTTTTGTTCATTTTTAACCAACTCCATTAACGGATATGTATAACCGAATACGATAGCGGGTTCGTAAATTATCAGTCTATAAATTAGTGGTGTTTTATAATAAAGTATGTATATTCTTTTTAACTATTATAATGATAGCGTTTTTATCTTATAATATAATTGACTAAATATATTTAGGAGGTTTAATATGTCATTTCAAATAACACCAACGATTCAATCATTTATGGAGAAGATTATTGAGAAAACACAAAGTGAAAACCCAAAATGGGGTAAAGTGTTTGAGGAATGTTTTTTAAATACTTTAGAAACAACGATTCAACGTAATCCAGATGGCACTTCATTTGTTTTAACAGGCGATATCCCAGCAATGTGGTTACGCGATTCAAGTGCACAATTAAGACCTTATATGTTATTAGCCAAAATGGATGAAGAAGTGTATCAATTAATTAAAGGATTGGTTACTTTACAATTTAGAAATATTCATCATGATCCCTATGCCAATGCCTTTAACCGTGAGGCCAATGGTAAAGGACACCAGGATGATCATACAGAGATGACCGATTTAATTTGGGAGCGCAAATATGAAGTGGATAGCTTATGTTATCCAATTCAATTAGCTTATTTACTTTATTTAAACACCGGTCGTACAGAACATCTTGATGATGAATTTATCACAGGATTAAAAGATATTTTACAAGTTTGGCGTACCGAGCAAAACCATGAATACTCCCCATATCATTTTATTCGTGACACAGATCGTGAGGAAGATACTTTAGTCAATGGTGTGGGTACACCCGTCGGTTATACGGGGATGACTTGGAGTGGATTTAGACCAAGTGATGACCGTTGTGAATATCATTATTTAGTACCGTCTAATATGTTTGCGGTCGTGGTATTAGGTTATGTTGAAAAATTAGCCTCTGTCATTGACCTACCAACTGAGTTAGTGGCTGAAGCGATTTCATTAAAAGAAGAAATTCAAGCGGGTATTGAAAAATATGCGAAAGTCGAAAATCAAGCAGGTGAAGAAATTTATGCCTATGAAGTCGATGGGTTAGGAAATTATAAAATTATGGATGATGGTAATATTCCAAGTTTATTATCGATTCCTTATTTAGGTTATTTAAAAAATAATGATACTGTATATCTCAATACACGCAAAACCATTTTAAGTCCCGAAAATCCGTACTTTTATAAAGGAAAATATGCGGAAGGTATCGGAAGTTCACATACTTGGGAACATTACATTTGGCCAATGGCTTTAGCTATTCAAGGTTTGACCGCACAAACCAAGTCAGAAAAGAAAGAAATTTTAGATATTTTGGTTAACACAGATGGAGACACCAATCGTATGCATGAATCTTTCGATGTTGATAATCCCAAAGCCTTTACTCGTGAATGGTTCTCTTGGTCAAATATGATGTTTTGTGAATTATTATTAGATTACTACGATTATCAAGTAAAAATTTAGGAGGGTATCATGTCGAAGAAAACAGTTCATATTATTTCACATAGTCATTTAGACCGTGAATGGTATTTGCCTTTTGAAGCACATCGAATGCGCGTGGTAGAATTATTGGATACCGTTTTGGATTTATTTGATACAGATCCCCAGTTTAAATATTTTCATGTCGATGGTCATACGCTACCTTTAGATGACTATTTAGAGGTGCGTCCAAATAAAAAGCAACGCTTACAACAAGCGATTGATGCCGGTAAATTAAGAATTGGACCGTATTACATTTTACAAGATGCTTTTTTAATTAGTGAAGAAGCGAATGTTCGCAATGCGCTGATTGGGAGTCAAGAACTAGAAAAATGGGGCGTGGAAGGTGAAAAAGTAGGTTATTTCCCAGATACATTTGGCTTATCAGGTCAAATACCACAGATAGTAAAAGAGACGGGAATGGAATTTGCCACCTTTGGTCGTGGGGTTAAACCAACGGGCTTTAACAATGTGGTCATTAATGACGGTGATTTTCAATCGACTTTTTCAGAAATGTATTGGCAAAGTCCGAATCAAGACGAAATCTTAGGTATCTTGTTTGCTAATTGGTATAGTAATGGCAATGAAATCCCGACAACCCCCGAGGCAGCCCAAAAATTTTGGACACAAAAATTAGCCGATGCAGAGTTGTATGCTGCGACTGACCATTTATTGATGATGAATGGGTGTGATCATCAACCGGTGCAAACGGATATTAGCGAAGCAATCGAACTGGCGAATGAATTATTCCCTGAATATCATTTTATCCATTCTAATTTTACTCTATATTATCAAGCAATTAAGGCGGTAGGCTTACCAGCATTATCAACGGTAAAAGGTGAATTGCGTTCACAAGAAACGGATGGTTGGTATACCTTAGCCAATACAGCGTCCAATCGCATTCACTTAAAACAACGGAGTCATGAGTTATCACAACGATTAGAACAAGTGATCGAACCTTTAGCGGTCATGGGTCAAAAATATGGTTGTGCTTATCCCTACGATAAGATTGATTTTGCTTGGAAACTTTTATTACAAAATTATCCTCATGATAGTATCTGTGCTTGTAGTGTGGACGAAGTCATTCATGGGATGGAAGCACGTTTTGATCAATGTGAAGCGGTACTAGATTATTTACAAGCAGAATTGTTAAATCAGTTGTCTGGCTATCATTTTTCGTCAAAACCTGAAGGCTCTGCCTATGCGATTCAAATTTGGAATACGACGACCGTTAAAAAATCAGATATAGCGACGGTTAAGGTTGAAATGGCACGATGTCAATTTAGCGAAACGTCTCCAAGTAAGGCATTTGAAAAGATGGAACAATGGGACTTTGGCCAATGGCAAGTGATGGATCCCGAAGGAAATGAATACGAGGCTGAAATCATTGATTTGGGTGTTGAGTATCATTATGATTTACCAAAAGATCGCTTTAGAGTGCCTTATATGGCAAGATACGCACAGGTAAAAATTTTGATGAAAGACTTAGCACCAATGTCAGTTAAACAATTATTTTTATTGCCGACTAAGGAAATGAAGCAACCAACACCATCTCAGCAAGCAAATCAGGACCCAACGATTGAAAATGAGTATTTAGCGGTTACGGTTGAACCGAATGGCAGCTTAACATTACGCGATAAACGTCATCAAAGAACCTATGCGGGTCAATGTATTTTAGAAGACACGGGTGATAGTGGAAATGAATATATTTTCAAAGAATCAGTAGGAGAGCGGATTTTTAGTAAGGATCATCTCACTTCAGTTGAAAAAGAATCCACATTATTCGAAGAACGTTTAATCGTGACTTATCAATGGTCATTGCCAATCTCAGCTGATGAAAAGTTATTTGAAGAGCAAAGACGGGTAATCGATATTACAAATCGTACGAGTGGGCGTTCAAGTGAAATGAAGCAACAAACTATTCAAGTGATTTATATCTTAAAGCCGACAGATAAAAGTATTCTAGTTAAGATTGTAGGTCAAAATGATGTCAAAGATCATCGGATTCGAATGGTTTGGCATTTACCTCAATCTAGTTCTCATCATTTAGCAGACAGTCACTATGAAATCGTGGCTCGTGCTAATCAAGTTAGTGCAGAATGGCGTAATCCAAGTAATCCTCAAGTTTCAAGACATGCGGTTAGTATTCATAATGAGGATAATCACCAACGTTTTGGCTTGACGGTTGCTTCTAAAGGGAACTATGAATATGAAGTCAATGCGAATGATTCCGGAACCACATTAGCGATTACGATTTTACGCTGTACCGGTGAAATGGGCGATTGGGGCTATTTCCCAACACCTGAAGCCCAATGTTTACACGATTATCAATCAGATTTAAGCATCACGTTATGGGATTCTGAAGAAGCAGAAACGGACAGTTTGATTGCGGGACGCTATCAATTTGTTCCATTGTTAACCAATGCCCCTTTAAGTCGAGTTCAAGATGAAACGACATTTGAAAAGGAATTTGCGTTTTTAGATAGTATTTTCACCCAACCATTACCAAAACACTTGGTCATCACAGCAGTGAAAATGAGCCGTGACCAACAGCACTTAGCGATACGCTTAGTTAATTTGGGTGAGGAGTTAGCAGATACTCGTCCGTTGACGCTAGACAATATCGAACTACAACCAGTAAACTTATTAGAACAAACTTATGAAGCCACCGAGGAAGCAAAGCGCTATCGTATTAAAAATCATCAGATTCAAACATATTTAATTAAGTGGGAGTTGATATCATGATAGAATTACACATTCAAGATCCAGCATTACAAGCAGCCGTCAAATTATTAGCAGATGATTTAAAGGTAAAACTGGATCCTCAAGGACAAGTTTTAAAAATTAATTGGATTAATGAATTATCCGTAAAAATGTATCAAGAACAAGCAGCATTGGTGATTGAAGCCAAAGATATTCCTCATGCGGTACAAGCGATTTGGCAATGGCGTCATGGTAAAGCATTACCATTAACAATTGATTATCATTTTGAGCGAAACGGGTTAATGTTAGATAATTCGCGTAATGCGGTTGCGAACGTGCCGACGGTTAAACGTTTGTTACGTAAAATGGCTTTAATGGGCCACACTTGGTATATGCTTTATATGGAAGATACTTATGAAATACCTGAACAACCTTATTTTGGTGCTTTTCGTGGGCGCTATAGTCAAGCCGATTTAAAAGAATTAAATCAATATGCGGACACATTAGGGATCGAGTTGGTGCCATGTATTCAAACACTGGCTCACTTGAATCAATTTTTTGAATGGGAACATGTAAACAGTCAATATGTTGACATTGACGATATTTTAAATGTTGGACGGGAATCCACCAAAACCTTAATTCGTCAAATGTTAACGTCATTAAGAGCCTGCTTTACAACACAAACGATTCATTTAGGAATGGATGAAGCCTATAACTTAGGTCGGGGCAGTTATTTAACCGAATTTGGTTTAAAATCAAAAACACAAATTATGCAAGAACATTTAGAGTTCATGATTGAATTATGTCAAGAGATTGGTTGGAAACCGATGGTTTGGGATGATATGTTCTTTTCTTGGTATAACCAATTAGAAGATGTGAGTGAGTTTAAGGTTCCTGAAGGAATCGAGTTAATGTATTGGGATTATTATAATGAATCAAAAGAACATTATATTAATCGTATTGAAACGCGTAGTCAAATTACCGAGCAATTACACTTTGCAGGAGGAAGTTGGCGTTGGTGTGGTTATGTGCCGCATCATAAGAAGACCCTTTATACATCCATCGCTGCTTTATCTGCGTGTAAAGAAAAACAAGTAGCGAAAGTGATGGCGACGGCATGGGGCGATGATGGGAGTGAGGCACCATTCCAGGTAGTAGAATTTGGATTAGTGTTATATGCTTTATTAGATAGTCAAGAGTATGACGAAGAGGTATTCAACCAATGGTTAATTGATTATACCGGTTTAACTTTAAGTCAATGGTTATGGCAAGGTGAAATTGATTTATTACCTGAGTTTGATGAAATGAAAGCTTTGGATGTGACACCGTCTAAATATTTCCTCTATCAAGATTTATTAATGCCAATGTTTATGGAACAAATTGAGACGATGGAAGTGGATTATGGGGCAAGAATGACAGAATTGGCGAGTCAATTTAGTTCATTATTAAGAGGTGATGTCTTAATTAATCATTTCTATTCTCAATTAGCCGAAACTTTAGCGATTAAATGGGATTTACCATTAAAAATTTGGCAAGCTTATCATCAAGATAATAAAGAGACTTTGGCAATCATTGCCCAAAACGATCTTCCAGCTTTAGAGATTGCTTTAGATGCTTTATGTGAGGCTCGTAGAAGAGTTTGGTTAGCAGAAGCGAATCCTCAAGGCTTCGAAATTATTGAACACCGCTTTGGTGGGATGATGATGCGTGCTAAGTCTACCGCTAGTCGTTTGATGGATTATGTGAATGGAAACATTGAGGTGATACCAGAACTTGAAGAACCACGCTTAGATGGTGCGCCACAAGCGAGTCGCAATGAAAAACAAGCGATAACCTATAATCGTGCTCTAAAAATTATGTCAAGAAGTCGTTCGACTTGGTAAAAGAAAATATTAGATTGACGAAGATTATAAAACAATGATGTCAAAAGAGTTAATGTCAATGAGTCAACATTAAAAAGTAACGGTCCATTTTCTTTTTGTGAGTTTACTACCATTAAAGAGTAATGAGACCGTCTTTTTGTTGTATTTCGCCAATTAAAATTGAGCCATTTCGCAATTAAAAATTGATCCACTTCGCCAATTTAAAATGAGCCATTTCGCAAATTAAAAATGATCCACTTCGCAAGTTAAAATTGATCCATTTTGCAAATGAAAATTGATCCATTTTGCAAATGAAAATTGAGCCACTTCGCAATTAAAAAATGAGCCTTTTTGCAATTAAAAATTGAGCCACTTCGCAAATGAAAATTAAGCCATTTCGCAAGTTAAAATTGAGCCACTGTCATAACGAAAGTTCAATCGCTATTGTCTGTAGCTGATTAATTTTATGTCGATTTCAAACTTCTGACCAATCTAATTAGGCTACAAGCGGGTAGGCAGACGAAGCGAGCATCACTCTCTCTTCTACTTCTGGTCCACTCTCAACTTTGCGGGGTGAATAAACGAAGCGAAATTTTGTTCGATTTTCTACTTCTTGCCCATTCTTGGTAATTCATTTTTAAGTTTGATTGTCTGAAAAGCGACGTGTAAAAAAATATAAGTCTTAAGTATGAAATTGAGATAACTTGTTGATTTCATATAGTAAAGTGCTGAGGTATTTTGTATAATGGAAAGGCAAGCATCAATAGGGGGTTATCAAATGATTAGAATGTTTATTAGTGATTTAGATGGGACTTTATTAAATAAATATCATATTGCTGATAAAACCATTAATCAAGCGATTGAAGAAGCGAATCGACGTGGCTATCGCTTTGCGGTTGCGACTGGTCGTCATATGCGCCACCACCAACGTTTTGGCTTAGGATTTTTAAAGCATACGCAGTATATTATTGCCATGAATGGAGCACTCGTAATTGATAACAAAGGTAAAATAATCGATACCAGTGCCATCGAACCCAAGAAAATAATTGAAATTCAAGATATGTTTCCTGAAATTAGTTTTGAATTTTTAACAGCACAACATGCTTTTGTAAAGAATAACCGCTTTAAACATTTTTTAAAGGGTTTTAAAAACACTCCAACTTTGAAAAATTTTGGACGTGCTTTATTAAATCTATTAGTAGGACAGTTTCACTATGGTGTGGATGACGAATTTATAAAAACAAAAAGTATTTTAAAATTAGAATGTATTACCAATTCAGCTGACGAGCATCAACGATTGGTGGAATATTTAGAAGCTAATCAAAATCATTTTAGTTATGCTTATAATGATGAAGTCCACTTTGAGATTACTGCTCAAAATGTGAACAAACGTCAAGGGATTTTAGCCTTATTGAAAAAAATTAATGTGCATCCTGATCGAGTGGCGGTCTATGGTAATGATTCTAATGACGTGGAAATGTTAGAATATTTTATTCATTCTTATGCACCATCTTCAGCGAAGGAGATAGCTAAAAAAGCAGCTAAAAATCAAATTGGAGATGCTAATGAGCATGCGGTGGTCAAGCATATATTAGCAACAATGAAAAAGCAAGATTTATATAAAAAATAATGCTTTGCGATAGGTCTTTATGTTATAATATGAGTAATAATTTAAGGAGTTGATCGACACAATGATTATTCAATAGTAACTAAGTAAGCTAATAGACTGTGATTGTAATAATGACAGGGATTAGTATGCACTTAGGCACTATTGGATGGATCATTGTGTCTTTTTGCGTACAAATTTTTCTTACTTAGTCTTTTAGTTGGTAATTTACAGTTAATTGAAAGGAGAATTTGTATGCTACAACTAAATAAATTTACCATTACGCATCGCTATGATTTTAGAGTATTAATTGACAATTTAACGGTGACAATCAACCCGGGAGATAAGTTGGCATTGATTGGTGAAGAAGGAAATGGTAAGTCAACATTGTTAAAGGCTATTTACGATATGAGACTAATTGAAGATTATGCAGAAGTGACAGGTCAGTTAATCAATAAAACCATTTCAATGGGCTATTTACCACAAACAATGCCTGAATCTTTAAATGATGTCAGTGTCAATGATTATTTTTTTGATATGAGTATATTAGAGCAGATAGATTTTAATTTACTTTATCAATATGCTTCTCAACTAGGCTTTGATAGCGAGCGCTTTGATTCTCATCAGTTGTTAGGTAGTTTATCCGGTGGAGAAAAAATAAAACTTCAATTAATCAAGATTTTAGCACAAGAGCCACAACTTATTTTGCTCGATGAACCGTCTAATGATCTGGATTTTGAAACGCTTGAATGGTTGACCCATTTTATCAAAAATACAGAAAAAACAATTACTTTCATTTCACATGATGAAAGCTTATTAAAACAAACTGCTAATCGTTTGATACTATTTGAGACGCAACATCATAAGAAAGTAACCAAAACGACGGTGGTTAATCTTGACTATGATACCTTTATTCAAAATAGAGAAAGACAATTTGATAAGGATTTGCAAATCGCTACTAAGCAAAGAGAAGAGCATAAGAAGCAAATGCAACGACAACATCAAATTCATCAAGCGGTGGAGCATCAAGTTCGCAATACCCATGATGCAACAGCAGGCAGGTTGATTGCTAAAAAGATGAAAAATGTTTTAGCCACTCAAGAAAGATTACACAAGTCGACCGAATTCTTTAAAGAAATACCTGTAAAAGAAGAGGCTATTCTAGTTAAACTCCGTTGCTATCAACCATTATCAGCTTCGAAAATAGTTCTTAATTATCAAGATGAATCTTTTAATAATCAGCAGTGCAACATTTCGCAATTAGGATTAGTGATTCAAGGACAAGATAAAATTGGTATCATCGGTGCTAATGGCATTGGTAAAACGACTTTGTTGAAAAAAATCTATCAAGATTTAAAAAAACGAACCGATTTAAGAGTCGGTTATATGTCTCAAGATTATAGTCAAGTATTGCCTTATGATAAGACGCCGATTGAATTTTTAAAACGCAGTGACGAAAAAGATGAAATCACCTTAGTGACCACATTTTTAGGTAGTATTCGTTTTACTTATGATGAAATGCATCATGCGATTGGGGAATTGTCAGGGGGCCAAAAAGCTAAGCTATTATTATTGAAGATGGATTTGGATCAAGTGAATGTACTGATTGTGGATGAACCAACACGTAATTTTTCACCTTTATCACAAAGAGAGGTTCGACAAATCTTTCAAAATTTTGAAGGGTGTTTAATTGTCGTAACGCATGATCGACTTTTTATTCAAGAGGTATGTCATCGACATTATCGTTTAACGTCCAATGCACTGGAACGATTATCCAATCAAAATCAATGATCAATGTATCGCATCAAATGACTAAAGCGTAAAATTAACGAAATTATTACAAGTAGGTAAAAATGCTTTATAGATAGGGGTTAGAATGCTATAATAAGGTAAATAGACAAAATAGGAGGCGCATAAAGATGACTCATCATGCAAATGATCATCATAGCTATTTATCAAGAACACATAGTGATGATGCGCGTAAGACCGTTGAACGAATTTTAGCAGAATTAAAAGAAAAACATGTTCGTATTACGGAGCCTCGACGCGCGATTTTAACTTATATGGTTGAAAGTCATTCTCATCCAACAGTAGAAGAGATTTATGATGATTTATTACCGAACTATCCGGGCATGTCTTTAGCTACGGTTTACAATAATTTAAGTACCCTAGTTGAGCATGGCTATGTTAAAGAAATGAAATTCTCGGGAATTACTAGCCGTTATGATTTTATTGGCAATCAACATTTTCATATCATTTGTGAAAGATGTGGTCTTGTGGAAGATTTTCCATACCGTGATTTAACACCATTTATTGAAGATGCTGAAGATGCAACCGGCTATCAAGTAAGTAGTGTTAGTATGGAGATGTTTGGCATTTGTCCAGAATGTCAAGATGAAAAAGATTAAAGGATAAAAGAGGTTGGACATAAACTTGATAAATTTAGTTAAGATTATTGTTCATTAATTAATAGCGCAGTGGTTGAAGTGGCATCAAAATGCGTCTAAACGAGATTGAACATAAATTTGAAAAATTCAGTCAAATTAGTGCTTATTTATTAAAAGCGCAGTGGTTGAGTGGCTTCGAACTTCGTCTTTCGACTTGTTCGAGGCCTACTCAACTGTGCGGGGGTGGACAGACGAAGCGAAAATTATTTAATTTTCTACTTCTTGCCCACTCCCTTATTTTTTATATAAAATAAGCAATAGAGAGGATGAGCATCATCTCGAAAAATTTAGTCAAGTTAGTGCTCGGTAATAAAAAGCGCAGTGGTTGAGTGGCCATAAAATGCGTTATTAAGAAGCTAGGCATAGTCTTTTTAAATTCTGTTGAATCCATAAGACAGGTTATTTAAAAAACAAATAAATAACTTTGTGAAAAGATATTGTTTAGGCAAAATATTATGCTATAATTCATTTTGAATGCTGAAATAAAGGAGTGTTGAAATGCAAACAAATCATACAGTCATACTTGAAAATGTCACAAAATCCTATGGTGATACCCAAGTTTTGAAGCAAATTGATATGGAACTCGAAAAAGGAAAGTTCTATACGCTATTAGGTCCTTCTGGTTGTGGGAAGACCACGATTTTACGAATCATTGCTGGTTTTGCGGAAGCGACTACTGGTAAGGTTTATTTGGATGGAAAGGAAGTCACTGAGATTCCAGCTAATAAACGTAAAGTAAATACCGTTTTTCAAGATTACGCTTTGTTCCCTCATATGAATGTATTTGATAATATTGCATTCGGCCTTACGATGAAAAAAATGGATAAAGCTACCATTGAAACGAAAGTAAAAGAAGCATTAAAAATGGTACGATTAGAAGGATATGAAAATCGTGACATTCAAGAAATGTCGGGAGGACAAAGACAAAGGGTAGCGATTGCCCGCGCTTTAGTCAATGAACCAGAGGTCTTATTATTAGATGAACCTCTTTCTGCTTTAGACTTGAAATTACGTACCGATATGCAGTATGAATTACGTGAATTACAACAACGTTTGAATATTACGTTTGTTTTTGTTACTCATGATCAAGAAGAAGCTTTAGCTATGTCTGATTGGATTTTTGTAATGGATAAAGGTGAAATCGTACAATCAGGCACACCTTCAGATATTTATGATGAGCCAATTAACCGTTATGTAGCTGATTTTATTGGTGAAAGTAATATTATTAATGCGCGAATGATTGAAGACTATCGTGTTGCGTTTGTTGGCAAAGAATTTGACTGTGAAGATGCCGGAATTCCAAGTGGTGAAGCGGTTGAAGTTGTGATTCGTCCTGAGGATATTGATGTGGTAGCTCCTGAAAAAGGAAAGTTAGTGGCCCATGTTGATACGATGCTATTTAGAGGGATGTTTAATGAAGTCATTGCCTATGATGACGCAGGGAATGAATGGATGATTCATACAACAAAGAAAGTAGAACCGGGAGCGGTTATTGGCTTGTTTTTCGAACCAGATCAAATCCATGTTATGCGTTTTAATGAAACAGAAGAAGAATTTGATGCCCGTTTAGAACAATATGAAGATTAGGAGGGAGTAAATGAATCAAAAGAAGAATCATTTATTGGCAATTCCATATTATTTATGGATACTACTCTTTGTCATCGCACCGATTATTTTGTTACTGTTCAAGTCATTTTTTGATATTAACGGCCATTTCACTTTTCAAAATTATATTAATTTCTTTACCTCAGGTAACTATATTCGCATGGCTTTGTCCTCTTTCTTCTATGCGTTTTTAGTGACCTTGGTAACCTTTTTAATGGCGTATCCAATGGCATATTTTTTAACCAAAACTAAAAACAAACAATTGTGGTTATTGTTAATTATTTTGCCGACTTGGATTAATTTATTACTTAAAACGTATGCTTTTATTGGTTTGTTAGGTCAAACGGGACCGATTAATCATTGGTTGCAGAATTTTGGTTTTGGTCGTCAACAATTACTATTCACTAATGTGGCCTTTTTAATTGTTGCTGCCTATATTGAATTACCGTTTATGATGTTACCGATTTTTAACTCGATTGATGAAATTCCTAATTCATTAATGGAAGCGAGTAATGACTTAGGAGCGACACCGTGGGAGACTTTAAAACGAGTGGTATTCCCTTTATCGATGCGTGGCATTCGTAGTGGGGTACAAGCAGTCTTTATTCCATCACTGTCACTTTTCATGTTAACACGTTTAATTGGAGGCAATCGGGTTATTACACTAGGGACGGCGGTTGAACAGCATTTCTTAGTGACTCAAAATTGGGGCATGGGTTCGGCTATTGGGGTTATCTTGTTAATTTCAATGGTCTTGGTAATGTATGTAACACGTGAGCGCCGTGATCAAGGAGGTGCTTTGGGTGAGTAATCGTCGTTTTAAATGGCAAAATTTATATATCGTCGTAATGTTTCTTATTTTATATGCGCCAATCTTTTATTTAATTATGTATTCTTTTAATGAAGGTGGCGATATGACGGGCTTTACAGGCTTTACCTTAGAGCATTATCAGACATTATTTCAAGATACAAGATTGATGACCTTTATTATTAATACCTTTATTGTGGCGATACTTTCTGCCTTAATTGCTACTATTATTGGGACTTTTGGTGCGATTGCTATCTACTTTAATCGTAGTAAAAAACAACGTAATACGATTTTGAATCTGAATAATGTGTTAATGGTAACACCTGATGTTATGATGGGGGCTAGCTTTTTAATTTTATTCTCTATTTTAATCCCTGTGCAAATGGGTTTTGGAACAGTATTAATTGCACATATTGCATTTAATATTCCGATTGTGGTATTAATGGTGTTACCACGTTTATATGAGATGAATCCTTCAATGCTTACGGCTGCTCAAGACTTAGGTGCTACTCATGGTCAGACCGTTCGTCATATTATATTACCAAGTATTAGTAGTGGTATATTTGCCGGATTCTTTATGGCTTTTACCTATTCACTAGATGATTTTGCCGTGACTTTCTTCTTAACGGGTAATGGCTTTAGTACCTTATCGGTTGAAGTGTATTCAAGAGCACGTACAGGTATTAGTTTAGAGATTAATGCTTTAAGTGCCTTGATGTTCTTATTAGCGTTGGCATTAGTGGTGGGTTATTATTTCATCCAAATGAGTGAACAAAAACGTCGTAAAGCGAAAGGGGCGAAGTAGATGAAAAAATTACTTAATGCAGTGATAGCCCTATTATTAGCAGTTGGCGTGTTATTTTTCCTTCGTCACCGTTTAGAAGCAAGTAGTGGTATGACGGGTGGTAATACCATTGTCTTTTATAACTGGGGAGATTATATTGATCCAGCATTGATTTCTGAATTTGAAGAGGAAACAGGTTATCGTATTATTTATGAGACTTTCGATTCTAATGAAGCGATGTTTTCTAAAGTTCAACAAGGTGGTACTACCTATGATATTCTGGTGCCAAGTGAATATATGATTGAACAGTTAATGGAAAATGATATGTTACAACCTTTAAATTATGATTTATTGCCTAATATTAAGAATATTGATAGTCGTTTTATGGATTTATCATTCGATCCGGATAATAAATATTCTGTGCCATATTTCTGGGGTACTCTAGGAATAGTTTATGATCCTAATAAAGTTGGGCGCGAGATTCATCATTGGGATGATTTGTGGGCTGATGATTTAAGAAATAAAATTTTATTAATTGATGGGGCTCGTGAAGTGCTAGGCATTGGGTTACAATCGCTTGGTTTTTCACTAAATGATACCGATGAGACGGCGTTAACTGTGGCGACTGCAAAGATGAAAGCTTTAATGCCGAATGTGATTGCTTTAGCGGCTGATGAAATTAAAATGCATTTAGTGCAAGATGAAGCGCCAATTGGTGTGACGTTCTCAGGTGAAGCGGCGATGGCGATGGAGGAAAATGAAGACCTTGTCTATGTCGTTCCGGAAGAAGGTTCTAATATTTGGTTCGATAATATTGTGATTCCAAAAAATGCTAAAAATGTAGAAGGAGCACATGCTTTAATTGACTTTTTAATGCGTCCAGAGATTGCGGCGCGTAATGCAGAGTATATTGGTTATTCAACACCGAATAAGGCTGCGTTTGATTTGTTAGATCCAGAGATCACATCGGATGAAGCTTTTTATCCAAGTGATGATACGATTAGCCATTTAGAAGTCTATGCAAATTTAGGACAAGAAAGTTTAATTCATTTTAATGATTTGTATTTAGAGATTAAAATGGAACCAAGATAGTTTTATTGCAAGAACTTCCTCACTTTATGAGTGGGGAGTTTTTTGATTGATGAGAAATGGCTAGGAATGATTTATTTGTTAGTTTATTATCATTGAAGAGTAATGG
>NZ_KV805822.1:61217-61473 GCF_001811625.1 Globicatella sp. HMSC072A10
TTACTAATGATAATAAACTAACGTTTAATCATCTATCATAAAAAAAGAAAAAGAGATAGTTTATGTGGTTGAAATTTTCCTCACGAAAAATTTCTGCTGATGCCTTTCACCTTCGGGAAAGGGAGCATGTGGATTGAGGATGTATAAGACGATAGCTAATTGACATGAAGGAGCAATGGCACCGTCTTTCTGTTTTCTTCGAAGAACATACAGACTTAAATTCTTGGGAGTGGGCAAGAAGTCGAAAATCAGTTGA
>NZ_KV805822.1:61573-64185 GCF_001811625.1 Globicatella sp. HMSC072A10
GAACAGAATTTAAAAAGTTTTTGCCCAAACTCATGCAGAATTTATGCTTAACATTGCTAATAACAATCCACTAACTTATCTGTTTTGCTTAACTTTATTAATAATGACTCATACACATTTTGTAAGAAAATAAAACCTTGGCTTTACTAATGATAATAAACTAACGCATAATTATTCATAAAAAAGAGAGAAAGAGAGAGGTTTAAGAGGTTGAAATTTTCCTCACGAAAAATTTCTGCTGATGCCTTTCGCCTTCGGGTAAGGTATGACGGAGTGAGTAGAGATAGCTGATTTGAAGAGTATCTATTTTGGTTGATTAAATACTTGGCGGTAGCTGATTAGATTGTTGCATTGGTTTGTAACTGGGGAAAGTTACATGCAACAAATTGAGTAATCTTATTGTAACTTTTATACATAATTTTATATAGACGAAATTTAAGAAAATAAAGGGCTCAACTTTTAGGCCTTTTATTCTATCAAGCAGAACAACATGAAAATTATCATAGAAACCTTGTGAATTAGGTCGCAAGTTCTTGACATTTTCATGAAAAAAAGGGTAAAATAAAAAAGCTTTTAGAAAATAACTTATAGGAGGATAAAAATAATATCGGATAGCGCCAGGCCTGAAAAGGTGACGAGGATTGAACTTATCGAAAGATTCGGCGGATGGTTCAAGGCAGTGTAGTCTACAGTGTTTCTACAAAGAATAACCGAAAGGTTCTCACAAAAAGAAACACAACACCTAAAAGCAATATAAATTGATATAAAAAGGAGATATTTATATGTGTGGTGTAGTAGGTTTTGTTGGTAATGGTAAAGTACAAGAATTTTTGATTAATGGGTTAGAAAAATTAGAATACCGTGGTTATGATTCAGCTGGTATTTATGTAAAAGATGAAACTCATAATGGTTTATTTAAAGAAGTAGGTCGTATTGCAGATTTAAAAGCAACTGTTGATTTTGATTTACCGGCTTCAATTGGGATTGGTCATACACGTTGGGCTACTCATGGTCCTGCAACAGTGGAAAATGCCCATCCTCATACTTCACCAAATGGCCGTTTCGTTTTAGTTCATAATGGTGTAATTGAAAACTATACTCAAATCAAAGAACAATATTTAGCTGATGTTAATTTCTATTCAGACACTGATACAGAAGTAGCGGTAGCCTTAGTAGAACATTTTTCAAATGAAGGTATGGACACTAAAACTGCTTTCTTAAAAGCTTTATCAGTTATTGAAGGTTCTTATGCTTTCAGTTTAATTGATAATGAAGATCCTGATACTTTATATGCAGCAAAAAATAAAAGTCCATTATTAGTCGGATTAGGAGAAGGATTTAATTTAATCTGCTCTGACGCGATGGCTGCGATTCAAATGACTAACCAGTATTTAGAAATCCATGATAAAGAATTAGTGACTTTAACTGAAAATCATGTGCAAATCGAAAAATATTCTGGTGAAGTGGTTGATCGTCAACCATTTATTGCGGAATTAGATGCGGATGATTTAGAAAAAGGTACTTATCCTTTCTATATGATTAAAGAAATCGATGAGCAACCAACGGTAATTCGTCGCTTGATTTCTGAGTATACGAATGCAGAAGATCAATTTGAAATTGAACCTGAATTAAAAGCTGATTTATTAAATGCGGACCGTATTCATATTGTGGCATGTGGTACAAGTTACAATGCAGGTTGGGTTGGTAAATCTGTGATTGAAAAATTAACGAAAACGCCAGTTGAAGTTCATTTAGCAAGTGAATTTAGTTATGATATTCCTTTATTAGGGGACAAACCATTCTTTATTTTCTTAACTCAAAGTGGTGAAACGGCTGATAGTCGTCAAGCATTAGTTAAAGTCAATGAATTAGGTTACCATTCATTAACAATCACCAATGTTAAAGGTTCTACTTTATCTCGTGAAGCAACTTATACCATGTTATTATACGCTGGACCAGAAATTGCTGTGGCTTCTACCAAAGCTTATACAGCCCAAATTGCGGTTATGTCAATCATTGCAGAAGCGATGCGTGTAGAACGTAATTTACCTGCTTTATTCGATATGCATCAAGAATTAAGTAAAATTGCAGCGATTATGGAAGGTGTCTTATCAGAAAAATCGATGTTAGAAGAGTGGGTTCAAAATAATTTAATTGAAAATCGCAATGCTTTCTACATTGGACGTTTATCTGACTACTATGTTTCTATGGAAGGTGCTTTGAAATTAAAAGAGATTTCATACATCCAAACAGAAGCTTTCGCTTCAGGAGAATTAAAACATGGTACTATCGCTTTAATTGAAGAAGGGGTACCTGTCATTGCTTTAATTAGTAATTCAGCTGTGGCGGCTCATACACGTGGTAATGTGGAAGAAGTTAAAGCACGTGGAGCTAAAGCAATTGTCATTAGTACTGAAGAAGTAGCCAACGAAGATGACTTCTTTATTTTACCAAATATGCCAACATTATTAGCACCTTTAGGTGTTGTGGTAGTAACACAATTACTGGCTTATTATACAGCCTTACACAGAGGCTTAGACGTTGACAAACCACGTAACTTAGCAAAATCCGTGACAGTTGAATAATGGCTCTATGTCAAGTAGTGTTGGTAA